>NZ_JBFUFU010000004.1:0-289257 GCF_056403275.1 Mycobacterium sp. P2_H7
ACCAGGGGGCACTCAGAAAAGAGTGAATAAAGTTACGGCGGCCATAGCGGCAGGGAAACGCCCGGACCCATCCCGAACCCGGAAGCTAAGCCTACCAGCGCCGATGATACTACCCTTTCGGGTGGAAAAGTAGGACACCGCCGAACACACATTAGAATTACCCCCCACAATTACGTGGGGGGTAATTCTATTTATCCAGCCGAATTTTTATCGGCACAGATCGGCCCCGAATTCGCGCGACTGTCGGGATTCGCCGGCGCCCGGCTATCCTTTGTCTGTACGAACGAGCAACGAGGAAGGCCCAGCGTGGCGCAGGACAGGCAGGATGGCAGCGGTGAACGGCGTCCGCGCCGCACCGACGGCGGACCGCAACGAGGATCCCGTGACCGTCCCAACGCACCGCGCACGTCCGGGCCTGGCAGAGGCCGTGGCGAGCAACCGCGTCGGAACGACGGCGACGGTGACCGGCCCAGCGGCCCGGCGATCCCGAAAGAGATCGAAGCCAAACAGCTTTCCCCGGAGATCCGTGCCGAGCTGATCACCCTGGACAAGTCGACCGCCGACGTGGTGGCCCGGCATCTGGTGGCAGCCGGCGAACTTCTCGACGAAGACCCGGCGGCCGCACTGGAGCATGCCCGAGCAGCCCGTGCCCGCTCGGGCCGTATCGCTGCCGTCCGCGAAGCCGTCGGGATTGCCGCGTATTTCTGCGGCGACTGGGCGCAAGCCCTGGCCGAACTCCGCGCCGCCCGCCGAATGGGGAGCAAGTCGTCACTGCTGCCGCTGATCGCGGATTGCGAACGAGGTGTCGGCAGGCCCGAACGTGCGATCGAGTTGGCCCGCACACCCGAAGCCGACCAGCTCACCGGTGACGACGCCGACGAGCTTCGCATCGTCGTCGCGGGTGCCCGTTCCGATCTCGGCCAGCACGAGCAGGCGCTGGCCGTGCTGTCGAGCCCGCCGCTGGACCCGACGCGGACCGGACAGACCGGCGCCCGGCTGTTCTACGCCTACGCCGAGACGTTGGTGGCACTCGGCCGGACCGACGACGCGGTGCAGGCGTTCATCCACGCCGCGGCCGCCGACGTCGACGGTGTCACCGACGCCGAAGAACGACTCACCGAGCTGACCTGACATGGGGACACTCCTACAGGAGCATGACTGCCTGCTCCTGGATCTGGACGGCACCGTCTTCCGCGGTCACGAACCCACCGTCGGGGCGGTCGAAAGCCTGGCCTCGGTGGGCCCGCGGGCGCTCTACGTCACCAACAACGCGTCGCGCTCGGCCGCCGAGGTCGCACAGCACCTGCAAGAACTCGGATTCTCCGCCGGCGAGGACGATGTCGTCACCAGCGCCCAGAGCGCGGCCCGGCTCCTCGCCGCCCAGCTGCCTGCCGGATCGTCGGTGCTGATCGTCGGCACCGACTCACTGGCCGCCGAGATCAGCGCCGTCGGCCTGCAGCCGGTGCGCACCTTCGACGAGAATCCCGCCGCGGTCGTCCAGGGGCATTCGCCGTCCACCGGATGGAGCGATCTGGCCGAGGCCGCACTGGCCATCCGGGCCGGTGCCATCTGGGTGGCCGCCAACGTCGACCGGACGTTGCCGTCCGAGCGGGGCCTGCTGCCCGGAAACGGATCGATGGTCGCCGCATTGCGGACCGCCACCGATCAGGACCCACAGGTCGCAGGCAAGCCGGCCCCCACACTGCTCAACGACGCTTTGGCCCGCGGCACGTTCGGCACGCCGCTGGTCATCGGCGACCGCCTCGACACCGACATCGAAGGCGCGAATGCCGCGGGACTACCCAGCCTGATGGTGCTCACCGGCGTCAACACGGCCGCCGACATGGTGCACGCCGTCGCCGATCAGCGGCCGGTGTTCGTCGGGCCCGACCTACGATCCCTGCACGTCGACGGTGACGCGCTGCGGATCGCTGCGCATCCCGCGTGGCAGGTGGACGCCGACGCTACCGTGGTCACCGTGCGTGCAACCGGGGCGGATGCGGGCGATGCGTTGAGCGTCGTGCGTGCGGTGGCGCACACGGTGTGGGCGGTCGGTGCGGACGGCCCCCTGGACGTCACCGCTGCCGACGACACGGCCCGTGCCGCACTGCAACGCTGGTCGCTGCTCAGCTGACCGGATCGACTAGCGTGATCTCTTGACATGAGTACCGATCCCGAGCAGATCCGCTCCGATATCGCCGCGTTGCTGGCCGACCTCCCCGATCCGGGTGTCGCCGGCGTCGAGTCCGCCGATATCGAGGCTGTCGCCGTGCGCCTGGAACAGGCCCACGAGCTGTTGGTCCACGCGCTGGAATCGGTGGAGGGCCTTGGCCGACTGCAGGGCGAAGCGATCCGGGAGCACTAGGCCGATGACGCGGCGGGCGCGAGTGGACGCCGAACTGGTGCGACGCGGGTTGGCCCGTTCGCGCCAGCAGGCTGCCGAGCTGATCGGCGCCGGCTTGGTACGCATCGACGGAATGCCGGCCGTCAAACCTGCCACCGCGGTGTCGGTGGACGCCGCGCTCACCGTGGCCGCCGACGAGAAGACCTGGGTGTCCCGCGGGGCCCACAAGTTGATCGGGGCGCTCGACGCGTTCGGCGTGCCGGTGCAGGGCCGCCGCTGCCTGGATGCGGGCGCATCGACGGGCGGTTTCACCGAAGTCCTGCTGGACCGCGACGCCGCGCACGTCGTCGCGGCCGATGTCGGTTATGGGCAGCTGGCGTGGCCGTTGCGCTCCGATGACCGGGTCAGCGTGTTGGAGCGCACGAATGTGCGCGAACTGACCCCCGAGATCATCGGCGGCGTCGTCGACCTGGTGGTGGCCGATCTGTCGTTCATCTCGTTGAACACCGTCCTTCCCGCGCTGACCGCCTGCGCCTCCGCCGACGCCGATATCGTGCCGATGGTGAAACCGCAGTTCGAGGTAGGCAAGGATCGGGTGGGCGCAGGCGGCGTGGTGTCCGACCCCGCGCTGCGCGCGGACGCCGTGCTCGGAGTCGCCCGCCGCGCCGCCGAATTACGTTGGCACACCGTTGATGTGACAGCGAGTCCACTCCCGGGTCCGTCGGGCAATGTCGAATTCTTCCTGCGCTTGCGGGCGACCACGGACCACCCGTTGGAGGGTGACGATCTCGAGCGCGCGGTCGCGCGTGCCATTGATGAAGGGCCGCAATGACCTGCGAACGCACTGTTTTGGTGGTCGTCCACACCGGCCGCGATGAAGCCACCGAGACCGCTCGCCGGGTCGAGAAGGTGCTGGGTGACCACGGCATCGGGCTGCGGGTCCTGACCGCCGAGGCCGTCGATCGCGGTGCGCTGCACCTCAACCCCGAGGACATGCGCGCCCTGGGGATCGACATCGAGGTGGTCGACCCCGACGAGCGCGCGGCCGAAGGGTGCGAGGTGGTGCTCGCTCTCGGCGGTGACGGCACCTTCCTGCGTGCTGCCGAGCTGGCCCGAAACGTCGAGATCCCGGTGCTGGGCGTCAATCTGGGCCGCATCGGATTTCTTGCCGAGGCCGAGACCGAAGTGCTCGACATGGTCCTGGAACACGTGATCAACCGCGATTACCGCGTGGAGAACCGGATGACCCTGGACATCGTGGTGCGCGAAGGCGGCGAGATCCGGGAACGTGGTTGGGCACTCAACGAGGCCAGCCTGGAGAAGGGGCCGCGGCTCGGGGTGCTCGGCGTCGTGCTCGAGGTCGACGGCCGCCCGGTGTCCTCGTTCGGCTGCGACGGGGTGCTGGTGTCGACACCGACCGGGTCCACCGCCTACGCCTTCTCGGCGGGCGGGCCCATCCTGTGGCCGGAGCTGGAAGCAATCTTGGTGGTGCCCAACAATGCTCATGCATTGTTCGCGCGGCCCATGGTCACCAGCCCGGACTCCGCGATCGCCATCGAAGTGGAAGGTGGGGGACACGACGCGATGGTGTTCTGTGATGGCCGCCGCGAGATGGTGGTGCCTGCGGGTGCGCGGGTTGAGGTGACGCGCTGCGGCACCTCGTTGAAGTGGATCCGCCTGGACAGCGCCCCGTTCACCGACCGGCTGGTGCGCAAGTTCCGCCTGCCCGTCACCGGATGGCGCGGCCAGTAGTGCTCTCCGAGATCCGTATCGAGTCGTTGGGTGCGATCAGCACCGCGACCGCCGAATTCGACCGGGGCCTGACGGTGCTCACCGGTGAGACCGGTGCCGGTAAAACCATGGTGGTCACCGGGTTGCATCTGCTCGGCGGTGCCCGCGCCGATGCCAATCGGGTGCGCACCGGGTCGCCGCGTGCGGTGGTCGAGGGGCGGTTCAGCACCGTCGACGTGCAGACCGAGGTGATCGGACGGATCGACGAGATCCTCGATTCTTCCGGCGCCGAACGCGACGACGACGACAGCGTCATCGCCGCACGGTCGGTCAGCCGCGAAGGCCCGTCGCGGGCCTATCTGGGCGGGCGCAGTGTGCCGGCGAAATCGCTGAGCACGTTCACCAACGAACTGCTGGCCCTGCACGGCCAGAACGATCAGCTGCGACTGATGCGCCCAGACGAGCAGCGCGGCGCGCTGGACCGGTTCGCCGATGTCAGTACCCCGCTGGCCAAATACCGTGCCGTGCGCGAAGAGTGGCTGTCGGCCCGGCGAGATCTGACCGACCGCACCCAACGGGCACGCGAGCTGGCACTGGAATCGGACCGGCTGACCTTCGGCCTCGGTGAGATCGACGAGGTGGCGCCACAACCAGGCGAAGACGATGCGCTGGTCGTCGATATCCGTCGGCTCTCCGAACTGGACGCGCTGCGCGAGGCGGCCGCCGGGGCGCGGGCCGCGCTGGCCGGTGCCCCCGATGACGACGGCGGGGAGTCCGTCTCGGCCGCCGGTGCGGTCGCCCAGGCCAAGGCCGCCCTGCAGGGCACCGACGACGCCGTGTTGCAGGCGCTCGGGGAGCGACTCGGCGAGGCCGTCGCGGTCATCGGTGATGTCTCCACCGAGTTGGGCGGCTACGTCGCCGACTTGCCCAGCGATGCAAGCACTCTGGAGAGCAAACTCACGCGCCAGGCCGAATTGCGCGGGCTGACACGTAAATATGCCGCCGATATCGACGGGGTGCTCGCCTGGGCAAAGGAATCGCGGGAACGGTTGGAACAACTCGACGTCTCAGAGGAGGCGCTCTCGGGTCTGCGGGCGCGGGTCGACGAACTGCACGCCCGCCTGATCGTGGTGGCAGCCGATCTCACCAAAGCCCGCACCAAGGCCGCCAAAGGGCTGGCGAAGGCCGTCACCGCTGAACTTGCCGGGCTGGCTATGACTGGTGCCGATTTCGGTATCACCGTGTCGGCGCTGCCGGCGCGCGCCGATGATTCCGCGCCTTTCACGCTGCCCGACGGCACCGTCGTGCACGCCGGTCACGACGGCGCCGACGCCGTGGAGTTCGGGTTCGCCGCGCACCGCGGCACCGATCTGCTGCCGCTGGCCAAGAGTGCGTCCGGCGGTGAACTGTCCCGGGTGATGCTGTCGCTGGAGGTGGTGCTGGCGGCCTCGGCGGCGGGCACAACGATGGTGTTCGATGAGGTCGACGCCGGCGTCGGCGGGCGGGCCGCGGTGCAGATCGGCCGGCGTTTGGCGCGGCTGGCCCGCACCCATCAAGTCATCGTCGTCACCCACCTGCCACAGGTCGCCGCCTACGCCGACACTCATCTGGTGGTCGAGAGCGGACCCAAGTCCAGCCGGGTGGTGCGCCTGGAAGAAGACGATCGGGTGGCCGAACTGGCCCGGATGCTGGCAGGTCTGGGTGACACCGACACCGGTCGGGCGCATGCGCGGGAGCTGCTCGACGCCGCGCAGCAGGAGCGCACCAGCCCGTGACGGTCAGGCCGGGTTGGCGGGGGACAGCTCGGCCGTGCCCCAGCGCAGCGGGTTCGCCTCGGTCAGTTCGACCAGCTCGGACACGGTGAAGTCGATGGAGCACTGCGCGCCGACGGTGCCCTCGTGTTCCCAGTCGATCCGGGCGGTGCCGGTGAGCTGAAGGGTCGAGCCGGTGTGCCAGTCGGGGATCAACAATCCGCAGTTCGGATTGGTCTCGATATTGCCCAGCGTCATGAACATCGAGTTGCCTCGATAATCGGGCCAGCGCAGCCGGTTGGGCGAGATCACCTGCAGGAAGCCGGGATTGCCCCCCCGGTGCGAGGCGTCGGCGTTGCCCTGGGTGTCGGCGGAACCGATGAAGAAGGTGTCGGCCGCGGTGATGAGTTCCCGGGTGCGTGCGGCGATCTGCACCGCCCGGCGCACCGCGGGCTGCCCGTCATGGACCTCCTCGATGTGCCTGCGCGAGATGTACTTCGGGCAGTTCGAATACACCTGATCGGTGTGGACGCGCAGGCCGCCGTCGATCGGCTCGGCCGTCCCGTTCACCCGCATCCGGCGCCGGGTCGCCGGTTCGACGGCGATCATGCCGATCCGGTGCGGTCGTGTCAGGATCTCGCCGAGCGGATCGCCGGGAGCGGGTAGGGCCTCGATCACGATGGTCCGCGCATCCTCGGCGTGGACGAAGCCAGGGGGACCGGTGATCAGGCCGGCCCACATTTGTCCGGCCTCGTCGGCCGAGCTGAGCACCACCATCGGTTGCTGGGTCAGAAAATCCGCGGCAGCGTCCGGAATCTCTGCGCGCACCATCCTGCCGACGCGCGCGGCGATCTGGCTTTGTCCCATGCGGCGCTGTACCGAAATTTCGCCCGGGTGGTAGAGAGTCACGTTGCGGCTCAGAAGAATCCGCAGGTGGGTGCCGAGCCGCTGGGCGCCGGCTCGGCTTCGGCGCCGCTCGGCGCGTACACCTCCAGCCGGATCCCGTCGGGTTCGCTGAAGAAGATGCCGCCGGAGGAGGCGCCCTCGCCGTGCGCGACGATACCGTCATGTGCGAACGACGCGCCGAGTTCCTTCAGTACCGCCTCGACCGTTCTGACCTGGTCGAGGTCGTCCACCTGGAACGAAAGGTGGTGCAGGCCCGGTGTTTGCGTGGAGAAGGTGCCGTCGCTCTGCTCCCACAGGGTCAGCCGCAGGGTGCCGTCAGATCCCAGGAAGGCGTACCGCTGATCGCCTTCGGTGTTGCTGCCGAGTTGTTCGAAGCCGAATGCCCGCCGGTAGAACGCCACCGAGCGTTCCAGGTCGGTGACATTGAGCCCGACGTGCCCGGGGGTGGTTGCAATCGCCATGTCCATCCTCCATCTATAACCATCAAAATTATGTTCAAAGGTTATGATGGAGATGCGTCGCTGTCAACCGTCTAAACCGTATTCGGTGGTTAGCGACAGAGGGGTGGTTAATCTCAGGTATGCGTGATCCACGCCCGCACCTCGGGGAACCCCTTGCGCTGGACCTGCTGAACACCCGGTGGGCGTCGGCCGACGGTCCGCAAGATCTGCTGTCGGACACGGCGGGATTGCGCTGCTGGTTGCAGGCCAACGAACTCGCCGACCGGTGTGATGCCGACGAGGGGTCCCTCGACGCGCTGCTGGCTGCCCGACAAGCGATTCTGCGGGTGGTCGCCGACGGCGTGGCCGACGAATTGAACGACGTTCTCGAGCACGGACGCATTCGGCGCCGGCTGGCCGATGCGGGACCGGTAGAGCTGCCGGATGTCGCGGAGTCGCAGTGGCTGGCCGGCTGGCTGGCCGCGGACAATCTGTTGGGCCTGCTGGCCGAATCGCCGCAACGGATCAAGCAGTGCGCCCATCCGCACTGCATTCTCTGGTTTCACGACACGTCGAAAAACGGCACCCGACGCTGGCATTCGATGACCACCTGCGGCAACCGCGCGAAGGCCGCCCGGCACTACGCGAAACGCGATTGAGATGTTTCTGATGTTGCAGATGTGACAAAAGAAAACTTGTGGGGCTGGTGTTACGGCGCGCCTCCACCTCAACTTGAGGGTTGGCCGACAGAATCGCCCCATGAAGATGTCAGCGCTGCTATCGCGTAATGCCAGCTCAAAGCCGGGCGTCATCGGTACCGCCCGCGTTGATCGCGACATCGACCGTCTGCTGCGCCGCGTGGGGCCGGGCGACGTTGTCGTCCTCGACGCCCTGGATCTTGACCGGATCACCGCCGACGCACTCGTCGAGTCGGGGGTGTCCGCCGTCGTCAACGCCTCGCCGTCGATCTCCGGCCGCTATCCCAATCTGGGTCCGGAAGTGTTGGTGGCCAACGGCATCGTCCTGATCGACGAGACGGGCGACGAGGTCTTCAAGAAGGTCAAGGACGGCGCCAGGGTCCGCGTCAACAACGGCGGTGTGTACGTCGGTGACCGCAGGATCGCGCACGGCACCGAACGCAACGACCTGGAGATCCACGAGCTCATGGTGGAAGCCAAGAGCGGACTGGTCGCCCACCTGGAAGCGTTCGCGGGCAACACCATCGAGTTCATCCGCAGTGAGAGCCCGCTGCTGATCGACGGGATGGGCATCCCCGACATCGATATCGACATGGACCGCAGGCATGTGGTCGTCGTCGCCGAAGGCCCTTCGGCCGCTGAGGATCTCAAGGCCCTCAAGCCGTTCATCAAGGAGTATCAGCCGGTGCTGGTCGGTGTCGGCGCCGGCACCGATGTGCTGCGCAAGGCCGGTTACCGGCCGCAGCTCATCGTCGGCGACCCCGGTGTCATCAGCAGCGACGCGCTGCGCTGCGGCGCGCAGGTGGTGCTGCCCGCCGATGCCGACGGCCACGCGCCCGGCCTGGAGCGCATCCAGGACCTCGGCGTCGGTGCCATGACGTTCCCGGCCGCCGGTTCGGCCGCTGACCTGGCCCTGTTGCTGTGCCACCACCACGGCGCCGCGCTGATCGTCACCGCAGGTCACAGCGCCACCATCGAGGAGTTCTTCGACCGCACCCGGCAGCAGAGCAACCCGTCGACCTTCCTGACTCGACTCAAAGTGGGCGAGAAGCTGGTCGACGCCAAGGCCGTGGCCACGCTGTACCGCAGCCGGATCTCCGGTGGCGCCATCGCCCTGCTGGTGCTGGCCATGCTGATCGCGGTCATCGTCGCGCTGTGGGTGTCACGTACCGACGCGGTCGTGCTGGATTGGGTGGCGGACTACTGGAACCGCTTCCTGATCTGGGTCCAGGGCTTGGTCAGCTAGTAGTCCTGACCTCAAACTCGAGGGGTGTTGCATGATTTCACTTCGCTCGCATGCGATTTCGCTTGCCGCGGTGTTCCTTGCCCTGGCGATCGGTGTCGTGCTGGGATCGGGTCTGCTGTCGGACACCGTGTTGTCCGGGCTGCGCAAGGACAAGGCCGACCTGCACAATCAGATCAACACCCTGACCGATGACAAGAATGCGCTGAACGAAAAGCTCAGTGCTGCGGGTGAATTCGACAACCTCATGGCGCCCAGGATCCTGCGGGACAGCCTCGGCGGCAAGTCGGTGGTGATCTTCCGTACCCCGGACGCCGCGGACGACGACGTCGACGCGGTGACCCGGCTGGCCACCCAGAGCGGGGCCACCGTGACCGGAGCCATCTCGCTGACCCCGCAGTTCGTCGACGCGAACTCGTCGGAAAAGCTGCTGTCGGTGGTCAATTCACCGATCCTGCCGGCGGGCCGCCAACTGTCCACCAAGTCGGTGGACCAGGGCTCCCAAGCCGGCGACCTGCTCGGCATCGCGCTGTTGTCGGGCAAGGATCCCGCGGTGGTGGAGGACCAACGCGACACCGTGCTGGCCGCCCTGCGTGAGACCGGATTCATCTCTTACGACGCCCAGCACATCGGCGCCGCCAACACCGCGGTCATCGTCACCGGCGGCAACCTCGGCGACGACGCAGGCAACCGGGGCGCCACGGTGGCCCGGTTCGCCGCCGGACTGGCACCCCACGGGGCGGGCACCGTGCTCGCCGGCCGCGACGGGTCGGCGACGGGCACCGCGGCGGTCGCGGTGACCCGATCCGATGCGGCGCTGTCCTCGGCGGTGACCACAGTCGACGACGTCAACGCCGAGTCGGGACGGATCACCAGTGTGCTCGCGCTGGCCGACCTGATCCGGGGCGGCAAGCCCGGGCAGTTCGGGATCGGCCAAGGCGCCGCGTCCGTGACCGTCCCGCAGTAATCCTCCCCGCAGTGACGGAGACCATCGGCGCGCCAGCGACAGCTTGTCGGAGTCGGTGTTAAGGTGAGATTCCGTGGGTCGGCAGGCCCCAGGTAGCAGTCAGTTACCTTGCCCCATCGCCACGGAGGTTGTTCTTGCCATCGTTACGCAAGCACCCGCAGACCGCGACAAAACACCTCTTCGTCAGCGGTGGTGTGGCGTCTTCACTCGGAAAAGGCCTGACGGCCAGTAGCCTCGGGCAGCTGCTCACCGCGCGCGGTTTGCAGGTGACCATGCAGAAGCTCGACCCTTACCTCAACGTGGACCCGGGCACCATGAACCCGTTCCAGCACGGCGAGGTGTTCGTCACCGAGGACGGCGCCGAAACCGACCTCGACGTCGGTCACTACGAGCGGTTCCTGGATCGCGACCTGTCCGGGTCGGCGAACGTCACCACCGGCCAGGTGTACTCGACGGTGATCGCCAAGGAGCGGCGCGGCGAATACCTCGGCGACACCGTCCAGGTCATCCCGCACATCACCGACGAGATCAAGCGCCGCATCCTGGCGATGGCCGCGCCCGACGCCAAGGGCAACCGCCCCGACATCGTCATCACCGAGATCGGTGGCACCGTCGGAGACATCGAATCGCTGCCCTTCCTGGAGGCCGCCCGCCAAGTGCGCCACGAGGTCGGCCGCGACAACTGCTTCTTCCTGCACGTGTCGCTGGTCCCGTTCCTCAAGCCCTCGGGTGAACTCAAGACCAAGCCCACCCAGCACTCCGTCGCCGCGCTGCGCAGCATCGGTATCTCCCCGGACGCCCTCATCCTGCGCTGCGACCGCGAAGTGCCCGAGCCGCTGAAGAACAAGATCGCGCTGATGTGCGACGTCGACATCGACGGCGTCATCTCCACCCCGGACGCCCCGTCGATCTATGACATCCCCAAGGTGCTGCACCGCGAGGAACTCGACGCCTACGTGGTGCGCCGGCTGAACCTGCCGTTCCGCGACGTCGACTGGACGCAGTGGAACGACCTGCTGCAGCGCGTGCACGAACCGCAGGAGACCGTGCGGATCGCGTTGGTGGGCAAGTACATCGACCTGTCCGACGCGTACCTGTCGGTGGCCGAGGCGCTACGCGCCGGCGGATTCGCGCACCGGTCCAAGGTGGAGATCCGCTGGGTCGCCTCCGACGACTGCGAGACCGAGGCCGGTTCGATCGCCGCACTCGACGACGTGCACGGGGTGCTGATCCCCGGCGGGTTCGGCATCCGCGGGATCGACGGCAAGCTCGGCGCCATCCGCTACGCCCGCAAGCGCGGCGTGCCGGTGCTCGGCCTGTGCCTGGGGCTGCAGTGCATCGTCATCGAGGCGGCCAGGTCGATCGGGTTGACCGACGCCAGTTCCTCCGAATTCGACCCGGAGACCCCGGATCCGGTGATCTCGACGATGGCCGATCAGCTCGACGCGGTCGCCGGTGAGGCCGACCTGGGCGGCACCATGCGCCTGGGCGCGTATCCGGCGGTGCTGCAGGCGGGTTCGATCGTGGCGCAGGCCTACGATGCCACCGAGGTGTCCGAGCGGCACCGGCACCGCTACGAGGTCAACAACGCCTACCGGGACCGCATCGCCGAGAGCGGCCTCAAGTTCTCCGGCACGTCCCCGGACGGACACCTGGTGGAGTTCGTCGAATACGACCGTGAGGTGCACCCGTTCCTGGTCGGCACGCAGGCTCACCCAGAGCTCAAGAGCCGTCCCACCCGGCCGCACCCGCTGTTCGCCGCGTTCATCGGCGCGGCGCTGCAGTACAAGGCAGGCGAGCGGCTTCCCCTGGAAGAACTGACGCGTGCCCGGGCCAACGGGACCGACGCCGAAACGCTCACCGAACCCGCACACCGTGGCTGAACACCGGTTCGACACCCTCGAATCGAAAACCCTCTACGTCGGAAAGATTTTCGCGTTGCGCGCCGACGAGGTGCAGATGCCCGGCGGGACGTCCGCACGCCGCGAGGTGGTGGAGCACTACGGCGCGGTGGCCGTCGTCGCGCTCGACGAACAGGACAACGTCGCGCTGGTCTACCAGTACCGCCACCCCATCGGGCGACGGTTGTGGGAACTACCCGCCGGCTTGCTCGACCTCGGTGGCGAGCCGCCGGCGCTCACCGCCGCCCGCGAGTTGGAGGAAGAGGCGGGGCTGACCGCGCAATCCTGGGCCGTACTGGTCGACGTCGATTCCACCCCGGGCTTCAGCGACGAGAGTGTGCGCATCTTCCTGGCCACCGGACTGACCGAGGTGGCCCGCCCCGAGGCGCACGACGAAGAGGCCGACCTGCAGCTGGAATGGGTCCCGCTGGCCACCGCCGTGCAGCGGGTGTTCGACGGCGAGATCGTCAATTCGCTTGCGGTGGCCGGGATTCTGGCCGCTCATACGATGCCTGACCGGTCCGCGCTGCGTTCGGTGGACGCGCCGTGGCCGGATCGGCCCCGCGCGTTCGCCGCCCGGCAAGGCCACCCGTGACCACGGCTGTCGGCGCGCTCGAACATCAGATCCGGGGGTATCTGGACCATCTGGTGATCGAACGCGGAGTGGCAGCCAACACCATCAGCTCCTACCGGCGCGACCTGCGCCGCTACACCGAACACCTCACCGAGCGCGCCATCGCCGACCTGCGCGACACCTCCGAGACTGATGTCAGCGACTTCCTCGTCGCGCTGCGCAAGGGCGACCCCGACAACGGGGTGGTGGCGCTGTCGGCGGTCTCGGCCGCACGGGCGCTGGTCGCCGTGCGCGGTCTGCACAAATTCCTGACCGCCGAAGGTGTCCTCGAGGTCGACGTCGCCCGCGAGGTGAAGCCGGCCACCCCGTCACGCCGGCTGCCCAAGAGTCTGACCGTCGACGAAGTGGTGGCGCTGCTGGAGTCCGCCGGCGGCGACCGGGACTCCGACGGGCCCTTGAGCCTGCGCAACCGTGCGCTGCTGGAGGTGCTCTACTCGACCGGCGCCCGCATCTCGGAGGCCGTCGGGCTGGACCTCGACGATATCGACACCACGTCGCGGTCGGTGCTGCTGCGGGGTAAAGGCGGTAAGCAGCGGCTGGTGCCGATCGGGCGCCCGGCGGTCGCGGCGCTGGACACCTACCTGGTGCGGGCCCGGCCCGACATGGCGCGCCGCGGCAAGGGCACCCCGGCGATATTCCTCAACGCCCGCGGTGGCCGGTTGTCGAGGCAGAGCGCCTGGCAGGTGCTCCAAGACGCCGCCGAACATGCCGGTGTCACGGCCGCGGTGTCCCCGCACACCATGCGGCACTCGTTCGCCACCCATCTGCTCGAGGGCGGGGCGGACGTCCGCGTCGTGCAGGAACTGCTCGGCCACTCATCGGTGACGACCACCCAGATCTACACGCTGGTGACGGTCAACGCGCTGCGCGAGGTGTGGGCCGGGGCGCACCCGCGGGCCGTGTAGGCCGCACCTGAATTCGGTGTCAGGACTGTGGCGCGAAGGTCATGGCGACACCGTTCATGCAGTAGCGCAGGTTGGTCGGCTCCGGGCCGTCGTCGAACACGTGCCCGAGGTGGCCCCCGCACCGGTGGCATGACACCTCGGTGCGCATCATGCCCATGCTGGCGTCCGAATGCTCGAGGACCGCGCCGTCGAGCGCCTTCCAGAAACTCGGCCAGCCGGTTCCGCTGTCGAACTTGGTGTCCGAACTGAACAACGGTGCCGCGCAGCCTGCGCACTGGAAGGTGCCGCGCCGGTGTTCATCGTTGAGCGGGCTGCTGTAGGGCGCCTCGGTGCCTTCGTTGCGGAGCACATCGAACTGGCTGGCGCTCAGCAGCTGTCGCCACTCCGCTTCCGTGTGGGTGACGGCGAAGTCCTCGGAGCGGGCCGGAGACGCGGTGGAGTGGGCGCAGGCGGTGCCGGCGACGGCCGACAACGTCAGCGCGCTTCCGGCGATGACGAAGCGCCTTCGGGTCATCAACATGACACCAACACCTTTGATTGACAGCATCTTTGAGTGACTTCCACGGTAACCCCGAAAACGGTCCGGGTCACGCGGTGGGCCCTCGATGTCAGACTTCGGTCATCAGTGCGACGACATGCTTTCGTAAGATTTTGGCGGCCTTCTGCCGGTTAGCCTGGTTGGTATCACGCCGAATCGGCTGCGATCACCAGGAGAACACGTGCGCACATCACGTTCGACATCCACCCGACTGGCCCTGGCGGCCGTCGCGCTGGGTGTGCTGACCACAGGGTGCGCCGGCCTGACGTCGTCGGCCGGCGCCACCGGCACCGCGACGAACGTCCCCACGGCCGTCGTCGACGAGAGTGCCACGGCGAACACGACGACGACTGCGGTCTTCGCCGGTGGCTGCTTCTGGGGTGTGCAAGGAGTGTTCGAACACGTCAAGGGCGTGACGCGGGTGGTGGCTGGATACACCGGAGGCGATGAGCAGAGCGCTCACTACGACGAGGTGAGTGGCGGCGGCACCGGACATGCCGAGTCGGTCCAGATCTCCTATGACCCCAACCGGGTCACCTATGGAACCCTGCTGCAGATCTTCTTCTCGGTGGTGCATGATCCGACCGAGATCAACAGGCAGGGACCAGACACAGGTACGCAGTACCGGTCGGCGATCTTCCCGCAGAGTGACGATCAGGCGCGCGTCGCCGCTGCCTACATCTCGCAACTCGGTGCGGCCCAGGTGTTTCCGGCGGCGATCGCGACCACCGTGGAAGGTGGGCGCACCTTCTATCCGGCCGAGGATTATCACCAGGACTACATGGACGCGAACCCGACGAACTCTTACATCGCCGTCAACGACATGCCCAAACTGGCCCAGCTGAAGCGTCAGTACCCGGCGCTCTACAGTGAGCAGCCCGTGTTGGCGAAGGGTTGAACGACGCGATGGTGACCTTGATCGGTATCGGTCTGGTGGGCGGGCTGATCACCGGAATCTCGCCGTGCATCCTGCCGGTACTTCCGGTGGTTCTGCTCTCGGGTGCCCAGGGTGCCCGCCGGCCCTACCTGGTGATCGCGGGGTTGGTTCTCAGCTTCAGCCTGGTCACGCTGGTCGGCTCCGCGTTGCTGTCCCTGCTGCACCTGCCGCAGGGTGTCATCCGCTGGGTGGGGCTGATCGCGCTGACGGCGATCGGCCTCGGGCTGATCTTCCCGCGCGTCGAGGCGCTGCTGGAGCGGCCGTTCGCGAAACTGCCACAGAAGCAATTCGCGGTGGGCAGTGGGGGATTCGGCCTGGGTCTGGCGCTGGGCGTGCTCTACGTCCCGTGCGCAGGTCCGGTCCTGGCCGCCATCGTGCTGGCCGGGGCGACCGGTCAGATCGGCTGGCCGACGGTCGCACTGACACTGTCCTTCGCCGTTGGTGCAGCCGCCCCGTTGTTGGTGTTCGCGCTCGCCGGCCGCCGGATCGTCGAGCGGGTGCAGGCGTTCCGGCGCCGTCAGCGCGAGATCCGGATGGTCTCCGGTGCGGTCGCCATCCTGTTGGCAGTGGCGCTGGTGTTCGATGTGCCCGCAGCCTTGCAACGGTCGATACCGGATTACACTGCGGCGCTGCAGAATACGGTGGGTGGAGACAATGTCGGCAGGCAGCTGGAGCTCAGCAACCAGGTGGACGATGCCAACGCCGACCTGTCCGGGTGCACCGACGGCTCAACCGAACTGCAGAGCTGTGGTCACGTGCCGGGCATCGGTGGCATCACTGCGTGGCTGAATACCCCGGGCGGTGCGCCCATCGATCTGAAGTCGTTGCGGGGCAAGGTGGTTCTCATCGATTTCTGGGCCTACTCGTGCATCAACTGCCAACGCAGCATCCCGCACGTCGTCGGCTGGTACAACGCCTATCACGACAAGGGGCTGGAGGTCATCGGCGTCCAGACGCCCGAGTACGCCTTCGAGCATGACAAGGGCAATGTGGCCGGCGCCGCTGCCGATCTGAAGATCACCTATCCGATTGCGCTGGACAATGACTTCACCACCTGGACCAACTTCCGGAACAAGTATTGGCCGGCGCACTACCTGATCGACGCCGACGGTGTCGTGCGGCACGTCAAATTCGGCGAAGGCGACTACGACGTGACCGAAAAGCTGATCCGCCAACTGCTTTCGCGGGCCGATGCGAAGGCCGCGCTACCGGCCGGCGTGGACGCCCCCGACACCACGCCGACGTCGATGCTGACTCCCGAGACCTACCTCGGGGCGGACAACGCGTCGAACTATGAAGGGTCCGGGGCCTATGTCCCAGGTCGGGCGAACTTCGACTATCCGCCCGAGCTCTCGGAGGACTCGTTCGCGCTGCACGGTGCATGGACACTGGACCGGCAATCGGCCACCGCCGACGGCGACGACGATGCCATCGCGCTGAACTACCACGCGCGCGACGTCTACCTGGTGGTCGGCGGGACCGGAACCCTCACGGTGACCCGTGACGGCCAGACCACCCGCATACCCGTGGCGGGGCCGCCGAACATGCGGCAGATCGTCACCAGCGACACCGGTGGGGCGGGACGCGTCGACATCGCGGTGTCCCGTGGATTGCAGGCGTACTCGCTCACCTACGGCTGATCGGTGCCACGGTACGTCGACTCGAGCACCAGATCCGGCAGGAGCGTCTGGTATTCGGCGTGGGTGGGATGTTCGACGGTCTGCCAGAGCGCGCCCTGCTGCTTCTTCATATAGGCGCGGTACTTCGGCGCGCCCGGCAACCTGACGTTGTCGGCCACCACGATCGATCCGGAGTGCAGCCAGCCGCGGTCCATGATGCTCTGCAGGTCGGTCAGGTAGGCGCTCTTGTCGTGGTCGATGAAGACGAAGTCCAGGGCGCCCGGTGCGAAACCCAGGGCGTCCAACGTGGTGCCGCCGTCGCCGAGGGTGCCGACGACGCAGGTCAGCCGGTCCGCGACGCCGGCGTGGGCCCAGATCCGACGGGCGATGTCGGCATTGGCCGCCGACAACTCGACGGAGAACACCCGAGCCGCTGGGGCGGCGCGGGCGATGCGCAGCGCGCTGTAGCCGCAGTAGGTGCCCAGCTCGAGCGTGATCGCGGGGTTGGCGCGCTGTACCGCGGCGTCCAGCAGCACGCCTTTTTCGTCACCGACGTTGATGAGGAAGGACTGCTCGTAGGCGAACCGGTCGATGGTGGCCAGCACGTCGTCGATATCGCCGCGCCGGGACTCACGCAGGACGTAGTCGGCCGCCGCGGCCTCGCGTCCGTCGCCGATCTGACCGGTCCTGCTGATGTTGCGGGCGCCCCACGCCAACCGCAGGAAGGACCAGCGCAGAAAGGGGGCACGCCGTGTGAGACCCATATCGTGACCTTACCCAGCGGGTCTGCCGTGTCAGGGCTGTGACCACGGCTAGACTCGCTGCGATGTTCGCCATGGAGGAAGGGGCCGGATGAGCGACGACGGCAGCCTCCATCTCGGTATCGAACCCCAGCCAGAAGTGGGTCTGACCGGACGCCCGCCCCGTGAGATTCCCGAACCCGCCGCGCTCAGCAGTCACGGTCCCGCCAAGGTGATCGCGATGTGCAACCAGAAGGGCGGCGTCGGCAAGACCACCTCGACCATCAATCTGGGCGCCAGCCTGGCCGAATACGGCCGCCGGGTGCTGCTGGTGGACCTGGATCCGCAGGGTGCGCTGTCGGCCGGGCTGGGTGTGCCGCACTACGAGCTGGACCACACCGTGCACAACCTGCTGATCGAGCCGCGGGTGTCCATCGACCAGGTGATCATCAAGACCCGGGTCAGCGGCCTGGACCTGGTGCCCAGCAATATCGACCTGTCTGCAGCGGAGATCCAGCTGGTCAACGAGGTGGGCCGCGAGCAGTCGCTGGCCCGTGCGCTGTATCCGGTGCTCGACCGCTACGACTACGTGCTGATCGACTGCCAGCCGTCGCTGGGCCTGCTCACGGTGAACGGTCTGGCCTGCGCCGACGGTGTCGTGATCCCGACCGAGTGTGAGTTCTTCTCCCTGCGCGGGCTCGCCCTGCTCACCGACACCGTGGACAAGGTGCGCGACCGGCTCAACCCCAAACTCGACATCAGCGGCATCCTGGTTACCAGGTATGACCCCCGCACCGTGAACGCGCGCGAAGTGATGGCCCGGGTGGTCGAACGCTTCGGCGATCTCGTCTTCGACACCGTCATCACCCGGACGGTGCGGTTCCCCGAGACCAGCGTCGCCGGTGAACCCATCACGTCGTGGGCGCCGAAATCCGGTGGCGCCCAGGCATACCGGGCGTTGGCTCGCGAGGTCATCTACCGGTTCGGCGTGTGACTGCCGAACCCGAGCCGGCCACCGCGCAAACGGGTTTCCGAGTCCGGCTGAGCAATTTCGAGGGTCCGTTCGACCTACTGCTGCAGCTCATCTTCGCCCACCGGATGGACGTGACCGAGGTCGCACTGCACCAGGTGACCGACGACTTCATCGCCTACACCAAGGACATCGGCCGCCAGCTCGAGCTCGATGAGACCACCGCGTTCCTGGTGATTGCTGCCACACTGCTGGACCTCAAGGCGGCCCGGCTGCTGCCCGCCGGTGAGGTGCAGGACGAAGACGATCTGGCGCTGCTGGAGGTGCGCGACCTGTTGTTCGCGCGGCTGCTGCAGTACCGGGCGTTCAAGCATGTCGCCGAGATGTTCGCCGAGTTGGAGGCTGCGGCGCTCCGCAGCTATCCGCGCTCGGTGGCCCTGGAGGCGCGCTTCGAAGAGCTGTTACCCGAGGTCACGCTGGGTGTCGACGCGATGCGGTTCGCCGAGATCGCGGCGTCGGCGTTCACCCCGCGGCCCGTGCCGACGGTGCGGCTGGACCACCTGCATGTGCAGTCGGTGTCGGTGCCCGAGCAGGCGATGCGGCTGATGGGGCTGCTGGAGACGCGGGGGATCGGCGGGTGGTCGTCCTTCGGCGAGCTGGTCAGCGGCTGCGACGTGATGGAGATCGTCGGCAGCTTCCTGGCGTTATTAGAGCTCTACCGTGCCAGGGCGGTAACATTCGAGCAACCAGAAGCGCTTGGTGTGCTCCAAGTTTCGTGGACCGGAGATCGGCCTACCAACGAACACCTCGCCGCCGCAGTGGAAGAAGATTGATGACCGACGACATGACCGACACGCAGCCACGTGTCGATCTGGGCACCGAGGTCGCCGACGAGTCTGCACACGACACCGAGGTCGAGCCGGAATCGCAGCCTCTGGAACTGCTCGAACTCGACGACACCGAACTGCTCGCGGTGCTCGAAGCGCTGGTACTGGTGGTGGACGCTCCGGTGCCGGTGGACGTGCTGGCCGCCACGGTGGAGCAGTCCGCCGAACGGATCGAGGCGCTGCTGCGACAGCTGGCCGCGGACTTGGCCGCCAGGGACAGCGGGATCGACCTGCGCGAATCCGGTGGCGGATGGCGGATGTACACCCGCGCCCGCTACGCCCCGTATGTGGAGCGGCTGCTGCTCGACGGCGCGCGCTCCAAACTGACTCGTGCGGCGCTGGAGACGCTGGCGGTGGTGGCGTACCGGCAACCTGTGACGCGGGCGCGGGTGAGTGCGGTGCGCGGGGTCAACGTCGACGCGGTGATGCGCACCTTGTTGGCGCGCGGCTTGATCATCGAGGCGGGCACGGACGGCGACAGTGGGGCAGTGACTTTCGCCACCACCGAGCTGTTCCTGGAGCGTCTCGGGTTGTCGTCGCTGACCGACCTGCCCGATATCGCGCCGCTGCTGCCCAATATCGATGTGATCGATGATCTGAGCGAAAACCTCAGCAGTGAGCCGAGATTCGCGAAGTTGAATGCGGCCGGACCGGCGCCTCAAGCGCCACCGGCCATTGATGTGGACAAGGACTGACATGACCGAGCCAGATGGCGTGCGACTGCAGAAAGTGCTGTCGCAGGCCGGGGTAGCCTCGCGCCGCGTGGCCGAACGGATGATCTTGGACGGCCGCGTGGAGGTCGACGGACGGATCGTCACCGAGCTGGGGACCCGGGTTGATCCGGAGAACTCCGAGATCCGGGTGGACGGCACGCGCATCCAGCTGGACGACGACATGATGTACCTGGCGATCAACAAAGAACGCGGGATGCACTCGACGATGTCCGATGATCGCGGGCGGCCCTGCGTGGGCGACCTGGTGGAGCACCGGGTGCGGGGTAACAAGCACCTGTTCCACGTGGGCCGGCTCGACGCCGACACCGAAGGGCTGCTGATCCTCACCAATGACGGTGAGCTGGCGCACCGGCTGATGCACCCGTCCTATGAGGTGCCGAAAACCTACGTGGCGACGGTGCTGGGCAATGTGCCGCGCGGGCTGGGCAAGAAACTGAAGGCCGGTGTGGAACTCGACGACGGCCCGGCCAAGGTCGACGACTTCGCCCTTGTCGACACCCTGCCCGGCAAGACGCTGGTGCGGGTGACCCTGCACGAGGGACGTAAGCGGATTGTGCGCCGGCTGCTGGCGGCGGTGGGCTTCCCGGTGCAGGCGTTGGTGCGCACCGATATCGGTTCGGTGAATCTGGGGGAGATGCGGCCGGGCAGTATCCGGGTGCTGACCCGTAAAGAGGTCGGCGAGTTGTTCAAGGCGGTGGGGATGTGAGTGAGGCATTGACGGTGGCCCTCGATGGGCCCGCGGGGACGGGAAAGTCCTCGGTATCAAGGGGTTTGGCGCACGCGCTGGGAGCCCGGTACCTCAACACCGGTGCCATGTACCGGATCGTGACACTGGCGGTGCTGCGTGCCGGCGTTGAGTTGTCCGATTCCGACCGCATCGCCGAAGTCGCCGACGACGTCGAATTGGCGGTCGGCTATGACCCCGATTTCGACACCGCTTTTCTTGCGGGAGAAGATGTTTCGCTGGAGATCCGCGGCGACGCGGTCACGGCGGCGGTCTCCGCCGTGTCGGCGATCCCCGCGGTCCGGGCCCGGCTGGTGCAGTTGCAGCGCGACTTGGCCGCCGGCGAAGGTGCGGTGGTGGTCGAGGGCCGCGATATCGGCACCGTCGTGCTGCCCGACGCGGACGTGAAGATCTTCCTGACCGCCTCGCCCGAGGAACGGGCACGGCGCCGAAATGCGCAGAACATGGCCAATGGGCTACCCGACGAGTACGACGCGGTGCTGGCCGACGTGTTGCGCCGCGATCATCTGGACTCGTCCCGTGCGGTGTCGCCGCTGCGCGCCGCGGAGGACGCCTTGATCGTGGACACCAGCGCGATGACCGAATCCGAAGTCATCATCCATCTGGAAGACCTCGTGGTACAGCGGGCGGGAGCATGCCCATGACCGACATCGATGCCGGTTCGCCGGCTGACGGCACCTGGTCCGACGAAAGCGACTGGGAGGTCGGCTTCTCGAACGACGACGACGCCGTCGAGGACGGCGAGCACGCTCCGCCTCCGGTCATCGCGGTCGTCGGCCGGCCCAATGTGGGCAAATCGACTCTGGTGAACCGCATTCTGGGTCGCCGCGAAGCCGTCGTGCAGGACATCCCCGGTGTCACCCGGGACCGGGTGTCCTATGACGCCAACTGGATGGGGCGGCGTTTCGTCGTCCAGGACACCGGTGGTTGGGAACCCGACGCCAAAGGCCTGCAGCAGAAGGTGGCCGAGCAGGCATCGGTGGCAATGCAGACCGCGGACGCGATCATCATGGTCGTCGACGCCGTGGTCGGGGCGACCTCGGCCGACGAGGCGGCGGCCAAACGGCTGCAGCGCTCCGGTAAGCCGGTGTACCTGGCGGCCAACAAGGTGGACAACGACCGCACCGAAGCCGAAGCGGCCGCGCTCTGGTCGCTGGGGCTGGGGGAGCCGCACCCGATCAGCGCCATGCACGGCCGTGGGGTGGCCGATCTGCTGGACGTGGTCACCGCCGAACTTCCCGAGGTTTCCGAGGTGCGCGGCGGCACCGGCGGCCCGCGGCGCGTCGCCTTGGTCGGCAAGCCCAACGTCGGCAAGAGCTCACTGCTGAACCGGCTGGCCGGCGACGAGCGCTCCGTCGTGCACGACGTGGCGGGCACCACCGTCGATCCGGTCGACTCGTTGATCGAATTGGACGGCAAGCCTTGGCGTTTCGTCGACACCGCCGGACTGCGTCGCAAGGTCGGCCAGGCCAGCGGACATGAGTTCTACGCCTCGGTGCGCACACACAGTGCCATCGACGCCGCCGAAGTGGTGATCGTGCTGATCGACGGCTCGCAACCGGTCACCGAACAGGACATCCGGGTGCTGTCCATGGTCATCGAGGCGGGCCGCGCGCTGGTACTGGTGTTCAACAAGTGGGATCTGGTCGACGAGGATCGGCTCTATCTGCTGGAACGCGAGATCGACCGCGAACTGGCGCAGGTGGCGTGGGCACCGCGGGTCAACATCTCGGCCGCGACGGGCCGTGCGGTGCAGAAACTTGTTCCGGCACTGGAGAAGTCGCTGGCATCGTGGGACACCCGAATCCCGACCGGCCGGTTGAACACCTTCATCAAGGAGATCATCGCGGCGACCCCGCCGCCGGTGCGTGGCGGCAAGCAGCCGCGCATCCTGTTTGCCACTCAGGCGACCACCCGGCCGCCGACGTTCGTGCTGTTCACCACGGGCTTCCTGGAGGCCGGGTACCGGCGCTTCCTGGAACGCAAGCTGCGGGAGACGTTCGGCTTCGAAGGAAGCCCGGTTCGGATCAACGTCCGGGTCCGCGAGAAGAGGGGCGCTCCGCCCAGGCGTCGGTAGCGGCGTGAGTAGGGTTGCCTGAGTGTCTGTCGCGCACATGGTGCTCATCGCGCTCGCCGGTGTCGGAGCCGGCGCGATCAACGCGATCGTCGGTTCCGGAACGCTGATCACCTTCCCGACGCTGGTGGCGCTGGGCTATCCACCGGTCACATCGACGATGTCCAACGCGGTCGGTCTGGTTGCCGGCGGGGTGTCGGGCACCTGGGGCTACCGCCGTGAACTGCGCGGCCAATGGGATCGGCTGAAATGGCAGATCCCCGCTTCGCTGCTCGGGGCCGGCGTGGGTGCCTGGCTCCTGTTGCACCTGCCGGAAAAGGTGTTCCAGCAGGTGGTGCCGGTGCTGCTGGTCGCGGCCCTGGTACTGGTGGTGATCGGGCCGCGTATCCAGGCGTGGGCACGCAACCGTGCGGAAGCCTCCGGCCGCTCGGCAGAGCACGTCACACCCGCACGGATGGCGGCGCTGGTCGCGGGCACCTTTGCGGTGGGCGTGTACGGCGGCTACTTCACCGCCGCGCAGGGCATCCTGCTGATCGCCGTCATGGGCGCGCTGCTGCCCGAGGACATGCAGCGCATGAACGCGGCCAAGAATCTGCTGTCGTTGCTGGTCAATATCGTTGCCGCGGTCGCCTACACACTGGTCGCGTTCGACCGCATCAGCTGGGCGGCGGCGGGCCTGATCGCGGTCGGATCGCTGATCGGCGGCTTCCTCGGCGCGCACTACGGACGGCGGTTGTCGCCGGGGGTGCTGCGCATCGTGATCGTGCTGGTGGGATTGATCGGGCTCTATCGTTTGTTGTCGCTGTAGTCTGGCCGACGGCTTTGTTATTGGGAGGACATCAGATGGGTGAGCGCACACTTGCGGCGTCGCCGTCCGAGTTGTCCGCGCTCGAGCCGTTCTGGCCCTCACGGCGGTCCATGGCTTTCGACGAGTGGTGTTGTCGGCGTTCCTGACGCCCCCCACCCGTCCTTCCGGTCACCGCCTGGTGACCGCACCCCCTGAAAGCAGCCATGCGTTCGCTTCTCATCTTCACGCTCGTCGGTGTCGGCGCCCAGATGGTCGACGGCGCCCTGGGCATGGCGTTCGGTGTCACCGCGTCCACGCTGCTCGTGCTGTCCGGGGTGGGGGCGGCGCAGGCCAGCGCCGCGGTACACCTCGCCGAGGTCGGTACGACGTTCGCGTCGGGGCTGTCGCACTGGAAGTTCAAGAACATCGACTGGGCCCTGGTCGCGAAACTGGGGGCGCCCGGAGCCGTCGGTGCCTTCCTGGGGGCGACGGTGCTGTCGTCCCTGTCCACGGAGCAGGCCGCCCCGTTGATGGCGGCGATCCTGTTGGGAATCGGTCTCTATGTGCTGCTGCGTTTCTCCATGCGCACTCCTCTGAACTTCGGCGCGCGGGGAACTAGCCACAGCGCGAAATTCCTTGCCCCACTTGGATTGTTCGGTGGATTCATCGATGCCTCGGGCGGCGGCGGCTGGGGCCCGGTGACGACGAGCACGCTGCTGT
The DNA here is from genome assembly GCF_056403275.1 of Mycobacterium sp. P2_H7. Classification (NCBI taxonomy): domain Bacteria; kingdom Bacillati; phylum Actinomycetota; class Actinomycetes; order Mycobacteriales; family Mycobacteriaceae; genus Mycobacterium; species Mycobacterium sp. P2_H7. The sequence continues at coordinate 24,272 of NZ_JBFUFU010000004.1, forward strand.
CGCAGGGCAAGACGGCGCCACGTACCGTGATCGGTTCGGTCAGTGCATCCGAATTCTTGGTATCGGTGTCGGCGTCGCTGGGCTTTCTGATCGGGCTGCGACAGGACTTCCTGGAAAACTGGCCGGTGGTCGTCGGGCTGATGGTCGGCGGCGTGGTCGCGGCGCCGTTCGCCGCATGGCTTGTCAGCCGGGTCAGTCCCGCGTTGTTGGGCACCGGCGTGGGCGGGGTGATCGTCCTGACCAACAGCCAGAAGCTGCTCAAGTACTTCGGTGTGCAGGCGCCCGCGTCGACGCTGGTGTACGCCGCGATCGTCGCCGTCTGGGTGTCTCTGGTGGTGTACGCGTGGCGGGTGTCGCGCGCACCGCAGCTCGCACCGGGTGGCGCTGAGCCCGTCGTATCAGAAGTGGTCGCGCGCTGATTCCTGCTCCACGACCGCTTCCAGGTCGTCGAGGCGGTCCATCGAGGAGACGGCTCGCCGGGTGCGCATGTTATTGGACAACATGTCGCGGTGGCGGTGCGTGAACGCCCAATAGCCTGCTGTGAACGGGCACGCGTCCTCGCCATGGCGCTTCTTCGGGTCGAAGGCGCAGTCGCCGCAGTGGTCGCTCATCTTGTTGAGGTAGGCGCCGCCGGAGGTGTACGGCTTGGTGGCCAGCAGACCGCCGTCGGCGTGCTGGCTCATCCCGATCACGTTGGTGGGCATGACCCAGCGGAACCCGTCGACGAAGGCGGTGGCGAACCATTCGGTCAGCGCGTCGGGGCGGTAACCACGTTGCAGCGCATGGCTTCCCAGCACCATCAGCCGCTGGATGTGATGAGTCCAGCCGCGGTCACGCACACCGGCGAGGGCGTGGTGCAGGCACGCCGCGGTGACGGCGTCGGCATCGAGGTCGGCCCACCAATCAGGTAGCGGGGCACGGGCATTCAGTTCGTTCTCGGCGGTATAGCCGGGGCCGAAGTGCCAGTAGAGGTGCCACATGTATTCACGCCAGCCCAGAATCTGGCGGATGAATCCCTCCACGGCGGCCAGCGGGGCCTGTTTGTCGCGATACGCGCGTTCGGCTGCTTCGACGGCATCCAGCGGGTGCAGCACACCGAGGTTCAGCGGCACCGACAGCAGGGAGTGCGACATGGCCCAGTCCTCGGCCATGATGGCGTCCTCATAGCGGCCGAACAATGGCAGGCGGTGCTCGATGAAGCGGTCCAGGGCCCGCTTGGCCTCGGCGGGGGTGACGGCGAACAAGCGGGGACCGTCGACGCCCACGGTGTCGAGATTCATCCGGTCCAGGTCACGGCGCACCTGGTCGTCGATCTCGCTTTCGCGCGGCCGGTAGGGCGCGGGCGCGTCGAGGGTCGATTGCTTCTTCGGCGGGGACTCGCGGTTGTCCTCGTCGAAGTTCCACCGGTTGCCCACCGGATCGGCACCGTTCATCAGGACGCCGAACCGGCGGCGCTGATCGCGGTAGAAATCCTCCATCCGGAAGCGGGTGCGGTTGGCCGCCCACTCGGTGAAATCGCTGCGGGATAGCGCGAACGTCGGGGTCGGCAGTACCTCGGCCACCATTCCTTGCGACTTGAGCCGGTGGACGAACTTCTCGGCGGCATGTGAGGTCGGCTCGTAGACCAGCACCTTGCGTCCGTAACGTTCGAGGGCGTCGCTGTAGGTGTCGGACTTCATCAGCATGGCGCGTTCGCCCAGGTCGCGTTCGGCGTGCCGAAGCGCCGACAGCACCAGGTGCAGTTTCTGGCGGTGATAGCGGCGACGGGCCAACGCCGAGGTGGCCTCGACCAGGAGAATCTCGCGGTGGGCATGCTCACCGCTGTGGGCGGCCGGGCCCAGTTGATCGGCGAACAGCCAGAGCGGAGTGTCGTCGCGCGTCACCATGTCGAGGGTAGGCGCCGATGCCGATGGGGCGATTGTGGTCGGGACCGGGAGCTGAGGTAGAGTTTCGCTCGCTGCCGGCGATCCCGGCGGCACCGCGGGCTGTGGCGCAGCTTGGTAGCGCACTTGACTGGGGGTCAAGTGGTCGCAGGTTCAAATCCTGTCAGCCCGACAGCGGAGAAGTAGCAGGTAGAGGGCGGTTTCCAAAGCGATTCGGGAGCCGCCTTTTCTGTGTCCAGAGCGCCGTTGACCGCAGTTTTTGACCGCAGCCAGTTGCTCTCGGATATACCCGAAAATCGCTCAACACTCGTCACGTAACGCCGGGATGCGGCCCAGCTGTGTTAGACCAAATTAAGCGGCTCGCGACGGAGGATTTCAGCGATGGACTCAGTGCCCTACCCCGGGATGACGGACTGGCCGCCGATGAGCCCGCAGCGGGCCGTCGAGTTCTTCTGGGCCGAGAACGGCACCGGCATCGACGGTTGGCACTGGCTCATCGAGTGGTCGACGTCCTCGTTCTACATCAAGTCGATGAACCCAGCGCTTGAGGGAGCGAAGGTAAGCATCCACGGCCCGGACCCCAAACATCCCGGAAAGCAGCACCTGCGTTACGACCGGGTATCCGACCCCGAACTGATCGAGAAAGCGATGCAGGCCGGAGGACGGTTCCTCACTGACGTCGAGGACGGCCCAACCTACTTCTCCGGGCGCGAGGTCCGAGAAGATGCCGGCCACATCGTCCGATTCTGCGCAGAGCGGGAACCGTTTGTCGGAGACGCTCCGCCTGCTGGCGGTTCGAGGTGGCCCAAGGAGAAGACTAAAAGTGGGCGTGTGATTCTTCCGGTGCCCAAAGAGGGCGACGCCACCTACCTCGACGTCTATCTCAGTTTCGACAAGCCGTATTGGCCGGACGAGGAGAAGGTCAAGGCTACGCAGTCCGGGGTAGGTCCCATATCCAACTCCTCGGGAATGCATCTAACTCTGGTCGTCGTCAGCGCCGCATCCAAGCCGGAACTAAACCCTTGCGGCGATCTGCGCGGCGACACTCCCGTAGGCGAATGCCTCCGCGGCCTCACTGCCGGTGTCGATGGGGATGGCGTGCTTTGGCTGTGCGAACAGCTGATATCGCCAGACATCGCTGACGGCGTGCCACGTCACTACTAGCCGACTTAGCGTCGGCTGGACGGCCGGGCCCATCTCAGAATGCGGAACGCCCGCTCCAGCTGATGCCTGCCCGCGGGTGGGTTTGGAATCCACTAGTGGATCGCGTGCCCACTGGTGACAGAAAGTACCCATATATGCCCAAACTTCCATGATGGAACTATCCGCCTAAATGCGTCATTTCCCTTGTAGGACTGGGCTTTTCACGAACAGCGATTTATGGTCGCCTCATGACCACTACAGCAGTCGCCAGCCCGCCAAAGCCCGCCGATATCGAGCGTGCGGCGCTTGACTTACTCGTCCGGGCACCCGAACTCGCCACCGGCCGGACGGAACTCAGGGAGGTGCTTCAGGACCTCGCGGGGGCACTGCAGCTCGCCGGAGCACTCGCCGGACTCAGCTGGGACGACGCCCGCATGGTCGTGGCATCTATCGCCTTTGACGCCGTGATGGTGGACGATCCGGTCGGCTCGTTGCGTCACCGGGCAAACGCTGTCGAAGACGGGTGGTGGGGATCCGGATTCCTCGACGATCAGGCAGGCGTTGCCCACGCGATCCGTACCGCGGCCGACGTCATCGAGATGCTGTGACCGCGCCGGAGATCGACGTGAAGCACAAGATCCGGACGGTGCGGGCGCGCGCGAAGCGACTGGGCTTCCGCCTCGTCGTACGTGGAGAGTCAATGTCGGTTTGGGACAAAGAGCAGGTTGTTCGGCTGGGCGACATCGACACCGTCGGGGTGTGGATCGCAGACCAAGTAATCCCGCACTACCGCGCTCCTGGACCACAGCCTGAGGCCCCACCTGCATCTTGGGCGCCGTGGCTGGATCTGTTCGTTGATGAGCTGACAGCCGCTCGGCGCTCTCCGGACACCATCGCCAAGCGCACGGAGCACCTCGTGACCTTCGCGCGGGCGCATCCCCGCACGTCGCCATTATCCGCAAGCCGCGATCAATTGATCGCGTGGCTTGGCACCCCGCATTGGCAGCCGCGGACGGCACACGGTGTGCGGTCCAGCCTGCGGGTTTTCTTCCGATTCATGCACGAACGAGAGCATCGGCGAGATAACCCGGCCGCCACGCTCCCCACCATCTCGCTTCCGAGGTCGCTTCCGAGGCCATGCCCGGACGCAGTCGTTCGAGAGGCCGCGGCGGGGGCAACCACAGCCGTGCGTTTGGCACTTCGGATTCTCGTTGAAACAGGAATGCGCCGGGCAGAGGTGGCGCGACTCAGGCCGGCCGATGTCGAGGGGCAGTGTGGCAAGTTCCAGGTCCGTGTCGTGGGCAAGGGCGGCCACGTTCGTGTGATTCCGATTTCCGACGACCTGGCGGCGCGACTTCTGGCGGTACCAACCAATCATGTGTTCCCCGCGTACGGCGGCGCCGGTAGCGGTCCGATCACCCCACGACACCTGGGCACGCAGATCACCAGGGCCCTGCCGGACTCGTGGACTACTCACACTCTCCGGCACCGATTCGCCACCGCCGCCTATGTCGCTTCGGGCGACATCCGTGCCGTCCAAGATCTTCTTGGCCACGCGTCACCAGCTGCAACGGCGATCTACACCAAGGTCGCGGATGAGGCGATGAGGAAGGCCGCAGCGGCCGCCTACATGGAATTCTGACCTCATGTGAGGGACATCGGGTCCCCCTTCAAATGCTGCGTGGGGTCGTGGACACGCTGTCCACGACCCCCGACGTTCCCTCGGGTCAGCTACAGCACCGTATCGAGGATGTTGGCGGCCACCGGGATTGCCGTTTGCGGGCCAGGGGAATGGGTGGGGCGGGCGGGACTTGAACCCGCGACCTCGCAGATTATGAGTCTGGAGCTCTGACCGACTGAGCTACCGCCCCGTATTGCCCGGGCGTTGCCGCACGCGCGGCAACGCTCAGCGTATGAGCGGGACGGAGACGATCACGGGGAAAGGTTACCGCCGCGCATGCGTGAGGGGCGCCGTTAGGGCAGGCCAGGCCCTATGTCGTGTTCACTTTTTCTCGGGGGGAGAGGCCCCAATGCCGTGGCCTGGGGCCGGGCGAGGCTGCCCGCGACTTTGGAGGGGCCCCTCCCCTTGCCTGGGGGTGTGCTCCGGCCGGGTGGGGGCGCCGGGGTTGGGCGGGCGGGCGCGGGATGGCGCTGAGCTGTGTACGCTACGTCGGCGTCAAATCCCCGACCAAGGAGTCGCCAGTGACCCAGATGAGCGGTAGCGCCGTCAGTTGGCTTCCATCCGAGCTTGAGGGCGCTGTGATGCGACTCGGCCGGGCTGATGAGCTAACTCTCGAAATCGCCCGATTGGCGATGAACTGGTCGTACAACGGTGGCAACGGCTCAACGGTGGTCAAACAGGTGCGCTCCGCCACCAACCCGGGAATGTTGGACGCGGTCGTCGTCAGCATCAAGCCGGTCCCGCCGAGTGCGGCGTTACGGTTCAGTGAGGCCATCAACCACCTACGAGCTGCCCTCGACAATGTGGTTTTCCATCTCGTCACGACCGCACGTGGGCAGGCGCTGCCAGATGACCAGGCGCGGAAGGTTGCATTTCCGATTCACACCCAGCAGTCGAAGTTCGAAGAATGGGCTCAGCGAATCGTCCGGAAGATCCCCGAGTTGGGGGACCCGACATCCGTTCTCTACCAGCGCGTCGAGTCGCTGCAGCCGTACGCCAGCACCGCCGATATCGCGTCGATGCCTGCTCTGCTGGCGGCACTCTCGGGCGTGTCGGCCGAGAATGTCCACGCCCTGCTACTTCTGCAGGGCTACTCGAACGAAGACAAGCATCGGGCCATCCGGCTGGCGGAACCGCGGTCGAGCATTCAGCGCAGCGACGTGTCGTTCTACTCGACGGATCGATCGATGCAGCCGATTGAACCCGGCGACATCCTGGCGAGTACCCGGGAAGGTGAGCCGATCATGTTGGAATCAAACTCGGGGCTGCATGTGGAGCGGCCGGACACCGGCACCTGGGTGTCACCCACCGGAGAGTTGGCGCGCCTGCACGACTACGTCGCCCGCGTCGCAATTCCTACCCTCATCACTGGGTCAACGACCGCTGCTCCGCCGCTGCCGTTCAGCGTCGACCTCAGCGACAATGGCCAAACGCTTGCGGACCGGATCAGCGGCGGTGGGCATGTCGATGCCCACGCGCGCGGCGGGATCGAGGCGCAACGCTTTGCCGATGAAGCTAGGCGTAGAACGCCCGAGATCCTCCGGACGGAGGAGTCCGAATAGCGGCTCCCAGTTTTTAGAGTGTCCGAGGAAACCTTCAAGTCGAGGGTCGGCGAACATGCTGCTGAGGCGCAGCGTCGCCCGTACCCTATGAACTGATGTCCAAGCAATTGAGTGAAGAGGCTGCCGCCGCGACGGAGTCACCGCCGCGCGCTGATCGCGATGCGGACGTCAACGAGGGCTTCGTTGAACCTGACGAGGTTGCCCGGTTGTTGGCTAAGCACACCCGCCGATGGGCTGGCGTGCTTGAGCGACTCAAGTGACGGTCTACCTGTCAACTCAATCGCTGATTGACATCAACGCCGAGCAGGACGGCGCCGTCGGCGTCCGCGACATGGATGGCGTCGAGTCCGCCGCTTATCGCCCTCAACGCGGGTCCGGCGATGTCGACTTTTTTCCCGACATTTGGGCTAAAGCTGCAGCACTCCTGCACGTCATCGCGGCTAATCAGTACTTCCACGACGGCAACAAGCGAACCGCGTGGTTGGCCACCAACATCTTCCTCGAAGCAAACGGTTACGAACTTCCGCATATCAATGACATCGACGCCGAAATCTTCGTTCAAGCCATCGGCCAGGACATCTTTAAGACCGAGGACGATCCGAACGCCTCCGTCGGGAAAGCGGCCGAGTTCTTGCATACCGCGTGGGACCGGCAGCGCGCTGGAAATGCCAAACACCATCGCCTTGAGTACGTGTTCCTAGCGGAGGGCGTCGAAGCGTTTCGCAACGGCGTATTCCACGTCGTGCGAGGCGGCATATCCACTTTCATTGTCCAGGCCGCTCCTGGAGTGTTTCCCGTGCCAATCGAGTTCGTCGTACTAGGGCGCCTGCACTGGAATGCCGGCGACAACATCATTGCGCACACGTTGACCGCGACAGTCGTTCCGGAACCAGGAGGAAAGCGCATCAACCGTCCGTCTACGACTCTGGAGCTTGCGCAGTTTTCACCGCCGCCGAGTGAACATCCTCAGCACGCTCAGTCAGGTCTGCTGCCCATGGTGTTCCGGATTCAGGTGAATCCGGTCTTTGTGGCCCCCGGACGCGCAACGGTCGAGCTGAGCCTCGACGGCGAGCTGATTGCGGAGTTGCCGTTTCAAGTTCAGCAGATGACACACGCACCGGCGACTCTCCTCGCGTAGGGGAGTCCGGCTGCCCTTCGAAAACCCAGTTCTATCTCGGCAACCCCGAGGCTGCGCTCTCAATGCGGTCCGGCGGCTTCACTACGCGGTTGGGGTCGTTGATGGTGACGGGGCCGTTGAAGACCGCGCCGGTGCTGGAGGAGTTGTTGCTGTTCTGGTTGGTCGTGATGTTGTCCCCTCCGGTCTGGGAGTTCGGGAGGAAATCGGACACGTTGGGCAGGAGGGACCCGAGGGTGTCAGCAACCGCGCCACCCCCGCCCCCGCCGCCGTCACCGCCGCCGAATCCGCCATCGCTAAAGTTGCCCGGCCCGGGCGACCCGCCGAGGCCGTGCTGGGTGCGGTTCGGGTTGCCGTCGCCCTTCTGTCCCCAGTAGCCCTGGCCCTGCTTGGCGTCCGGGCCACCGAAAGCGTTCTTGAGCAGCCCGCCAACGTAATTGGCGCCGCCGGTGAACAGCTTCCAGATGCCCCACTCCATCGGGTTGGAGAAGACAGATCCGTCGAGACCGAACATCTCGAAGACGCCGCCCAGCATGTCCTTGCCAAAAGACTTCAGATCGGGGGCGCCGCCGCGTCCGTCCTTACCGCCGCGTTCAGCGTTCCGGGCGCCGCGATCAGAGACCCGCTGGTTGACCTCCTCCTGCATGGAGGCTTCGTCATCGAGCGCGTCCTGGTGCTCCCGCTTCGCCTTATCGAGGCGGTCCTGGGCTGCATTGCGAGTGCTGTCCTTCGCGTTGGCAGGTAGCTCATCGAGGTGCTTCTGAGCCGTCTCGATGGACTTGGCGGTGTCGTCGATCTTCTGCGTGGCGTTCCGCAGTGCTCGCTGCTCGGCGCCCGTGGGGCCGCTGCTGTAGCCGCCACCCCCGCCGCTACCGCCAGCTCCGCCGCCGCCGAATCCGCCGCCACCGCCGCCGCCCGACCCCTCGGGGTACATCGCGTCCATCGGGAGGTACATGTGCTGGTCAAACTGGGAGTCGCTCGCCCCGGCCGCACCCGCGCCGACAGTGAAGATGCCGTTCTTGCCGCCGCTTTCAACGTTCCGGCCGTCCGGAAGGGTGGCGGCCATATGACCGTCGTTCGTGCCGGACCCGTGGTTGTACCAGCCAACCTGGAACGACCCTGCCGGGCCGGTTCCGCGCTGGAATCCGCGCTGCGCCAACCATTCCTCGGCACTCTGCGTCGTCATCAGTCCGCCGCCCATGTCGCCGAGGGCCACGTTGACCAACTTTGCGATCGACCCGGAGCAGTCGTTACGGAGGTCCTGGCTGTACGGGGTTCCCGCCATCGCGTCCGCAGCGTCCGTAAGGTCAAGCAACCCGCCGCCGGAGAACCCCGGCACCATGCCGCGGAGCATCCCGAGCGGTGGGGTCCAGCCCTTGTTCATCGCGTCGATCAGCGACCAGTTGCGGCGCGTGGACGACTCGGTGTTAATCGACTCCCCGTTGGACACCGCGATGGCGCCGCCGCCAAGGACGCGGGCGATGATGTGGTCGCTCGTGCCGCTACCGGGACCGGAGATCCGGCCAGATGGGGAGACGTGACCGCCGCCCGCGCGACCCGGAAGTTTCATCGAGGGCATCGCGCCGGGGTCGACCCCCATCTGCACGTTCCGGATCCACTGCTGGAGCTGAGAGTTGTAGTCATCGATCGCCACACGAATCTTCACCTCGGGCGTTGTTCCCTCGATCTGCTCCACCAGCTGAGTGAACCGGGCCTTGGCCTCGTCGGTAGCGGCCACGACCTTGACGGTGCCGTCGGGCAAGCGGTCGACGGTGTAGCCCAGATCTGTGAGGGTCTTGCGGGCAGCGTCATCGAGGACGTTGACCACAACCTCGGTGCCGGTGGGGACGTCCAGGATGGCGGCTCCAAGGTTCTTGAACCGGGCAGCGCCCTCAGCCGTGGCCTTCCACGTGCCGAACTGCGCTTCGGTCAGCGCGCGTTGGGACTCCGCACCCTTCGTATTCTGGCGGCGCAGCTCGTTGACGTTCTGCGCCATCGTGATGATCGACTCGGCGCCGTCTGGCATGACGTCGATGAGGGTCTGCAGGCCCTCGATCATCGGCTTGTAGTCTTTGTTGGCGTCCCGCTGCTTGCTGTTGTAGTCCTGGATCGCGGTGTTGACGATGTTCCAGCCATTGCCTTCGCGGACAAGGGCGTTGGTGAGCTGGTCGCGGCTGACGCCCATCTTCTGCAGCTCGGCCGCCATGTCCGTGGGGATCTGGCCGGCCGAAATCCCGTCCGATACGCCCTGGGCTGCGCGGGCCTTGATGATGTCGTACGCCTGCTGATTGCCCGTCCGGGTCGCCGCGTCTACCAACAGCTTCGGATCCACGCCATAGTCACGGGCCCGACCAATATCACTGGTCCCGTACTTGTCCACGACGCCGAACCGGTCCGCCGCCTCCTTGCGAGTCTGCTCAGTCGTCCGGCCGGTTGTGGCATCCAGCGTCTGCTGCAACCGCACTTCCGCCTCACGCTGGGCTTCTGCCTTGGCTGCCGCGTCCGCGTGTGCCTGACCTACCAGTGCCATCGCTCCGGTGAGCCCCATGATGGCGACGCCCCAGGGGCCGCCCAGCATGGACAGCAGGCCACCGCCCGCGATGGAGAGGCCGGACATGGCGGCCTTGGCGCCCCCGACGACCGGTGACATTCCGCGGATGGCGCCGCCAGCGTCGGCGGCGGCCTGCCGCATCCGGCCCATAGGTCCTAATCCTTGAATCATCTGGTCCCGCAGGTCCTTTGCGTACTGTGTGGACAACTGATTGGACTTGGCGAAGTCCTTGGCCTTGGTGGATCCGTCGACGTACGCCGCGCGCATCTGACCGAGCGGCCCGAGGGTGCCCTGGGCCTGACGGGTGTAGAGGCCCTGCTGAGTCACCAGCCCGGTGGTCTTGTCTGTGACGTCGGATAGCGGGCCCGTGAGGTCCGCCACGATGCTGCGGGTGCGCCCTATGACGTTGTTCACGCCGTTGATGACGGGGGGCAGCAGCTTCGCCTTCGCGACGAACAGGGCGATACCGGCCATGAGACCTGTTGACAGCCACTGGTTGTCGCCGAGGATGTTCGCCACCAGTTTGAGTGGCGGTTCGAGCACCTTGACCGCGGCCGCCAGAGCGGTCCACCCCGACACCACAACGGTCCCGGCGCCGACGGCAAGAGCCTTCACGGCCTGCGCGGCAGCGGGTGCCAGATCCTTTGCAGCACTGGCGATATCACTCCACGCGGCGCCGATGATGCGGAGTCCGCCGTTGTTTCCGCCGTCCTTGAGCTTGTCGAAGACGGTCGCGACGCTCTGGAGGAGGGGGACGAGCTTCTCGCCGCCCGCCTGGACCATAGGCTTGATCAGTTCGTAGAACGACAGTTTGGCGCCGTCGGCCGCGTTGCTGATCTTCTCCAGCGTTCCCGGGACGCCCTGCATGTTGGCGGCCGCCATCTTGTCGGCACCACCGAGCTTGCGCACCGCCTCGCCCATCTGGTTGAGCGTGTCGACGCCCTGGTTGCCCGCGATCATGGCACCGCGGATCGCATCGGTGCCGAAAACCGTTGCAGCAGCGCGCTGAAAGTCGTCCGGCCGCATATGGTTTGCGGCCTCGCCGATCTGGCGGAACATCTCCGGCATACCGACGAACTCGCCCTGCGCGTTGTGCAGGCTCAGGCTCAGCTCATCCATCGCGGCGGAGGCCTGATCGCTCGGGTTCGCGATATGCGTCAGCATCGTCTTCAACGACGTACCGGCGTCGGAGCCGCGGATGCCCGCCTTGGCGAACAGCCCGAGGACCGCGACGGTGTCCTCCATCGAGATGCCGAAGCCGTGAGCGACGGCAGAAGCCTGCTGCATCCCCAGCATGAAGTCCGGGACCTCACCCTGGGCTGCGTTCGCCACGTTGGCGAGAGCGTCCGCAACACGGTTGGCCTGGTCTGCCCCGAGCTGGAAGCTATTGAGGATGGTGGCCTGAGACTCCGCTGCGGTGGCGGCGTCGATCTGAGCGGCAGCGGCCAGCCGGAGGGTACCTGGGGCCGCAGCGAGGGCCTGCTGCATCGTGAGGCCGCCCTTGGCCAGCTCCAGCATGGCGGCGGCCGCGTCGGCTGCTGAGGCCCCCACGATCGTGGTGTCGGCACCGAGCTGGTGCGCAATGTCGCTGGCGTTCTTCATCTCCGCCGCGGTGGCGGAGGTGACGCCCTGTAGCCGGTTGAGGTTGGTCTCCATGTCCACGCCCGCCATGACGGCGCTCTTGACTCCGGCGATGAACCCGCCACCGATCGCGAGCGCGGCACCGGCTCCCAGAACCCGCTTGAAGCCAGTGACGAAACGTGATCCGGACTCCGTCCCCGCGCGTTCCGCGGTGGCCGCCATGTCACCGCCGAGCGGCATAACGGCGGCCATTGGCCGGCCAGTGGCCAGAGACTTCTGTGCGGCGATCTGCGTTGCTTGGGCGGTCGTCAGCTTCTTGGTGGCAGCGGTGAGGTTGTCCGCCGTGATGGTCTGGGCGCGCTCCAGCCGGTTGACCGTCTCGATGGCTGCGGCCCGCTGCGCCTCCGTCGCCTTGGCGTTCGCCGAGACCTGCTGCTGCCGGACCTGCGCAACAGTGAGGCGCCCCAGTGCGTCCTCATTTACTTTGTTGGCCTTAGCAACTGAGGTGGTGTGCTTCTCGATGTCGCGGAGGCTCTCGACGACCTTGCGGGACGCCGAGGTGAAGGACGATGCCATCTGGCCGCCCATCACCTTGGTAGCGCGGCCGAACCGTTGCTCGGCGTCCCGCCCGATCTTCTCGACGCCCTGGGCCAGCTTCGACGCCTCAGGCATGAGTGGCACCCAGATCTGAGCAAGCTCAACAGCTGTCGTCACCGACGACTCCTCTGGTTAATGGGCGGGGTGGCCCGGTGGCGGCGCTGGTCTCCACTGCCAAACGGCGCACGCGACGTGACGGGAGTGAAGAACGACAGAAGGCTCCCGTCAGCGAGAGGCACCGGGCCACCGCAGTCTTCAGTGGTCAATTCTTCTGTCGCAGATCGATGTTCGACTTACGAGCCTTGACGGTGTCCACGATGTCGCGGCGGCATCGGAGCTGATCCTGCCGCTCGTCCGCGGCCTGACGTCGCTGCTGCTCGTCCTCCGCCAGCCGTTGATGCTCGGCTCGTGCGGCCCACTGCCGGCGCCCGCTGGTTGCCTCACGGACCTGGATGGCGTGCGCCAGCTTCGCAAGACGCTCATTGACCTCCGCTCGACGATGCTGTTCGGCTGCCACGCGATCGGCCGGGACCTCGGCAGGGCGACCGTTGAGCATCTCCAGCGCGCGCTTGACGATCTCGTCACCTTCGGTTCGACGAACTGCAGCCGTCGCTGAGTCAGCCGCGACAATTGCGGCGGCCTCCGCCCGTGACACCTTTGTCGCCATGACCGGCTTAACCACCGACGGGGAACCTTTGCGGCCCCTGCGCTGCTGATTCGCCAGCTCCGCGTGTGTCGTCGGATTCGCGCCGAAGTTGACCACCGACACGTCGCCCTTGTGCAGGGACACCTCGACGATGGTGCGCAGGCCCGTTGGATCACCCTCGGTTTCGGTCCATGTCTGCTTGATCACTCGGAACGCGAACGACATCTCGTCCATGTCCTTGCGCTTCATCTTGCCTTCCAGACGTTGCACGTCCGGGTCCTCGCGATCAAGCATCGCCTCTACCAGCAGGCCGTGATCGTCGACCGACAGGTGCAGAGTGCCAGACTTGGTACGTGCCAGGGGCATTCCCTCGTGGTTGATCAGCAAGTGGAGGTCAGGTTTCCCCCTCAGAGTCTTGTCGAACGCAGTCCGCGCAATCTGCTCGATCCAGCCGCCCTTGGCGGGGCCACCGTGCATCTCGTAGGGCTCGAACGTCGATGCATATCCGCTTAGCTTCAGCGCTGAGCCCTGCTCACGGAGTTCCCAGTTGGCGGCCCAGACTCCACGATGTTCGGGGGCGTCCGTGATGGTGGTGGGCCTGGCCCGGCGCACTGGACCGCTGATCAGCCGCTCTGCCAGAAACGCCGCTGAGTTGCGGTTTCGCTCTGCATTCGCGTGCGCATCCTTGGCGATAAGCGCCTCAGCCTCAGCACGATTCACTCCGACGCCCTTTCATCGTGTCCGCAGTAGATTGCTTCCCAGAACGTCCGACTGTGATCGTCCGGTGCCGCGAGCTGCTGTAATACCGCCTCGATGCGCACCGCCGTATCCGGGTCAGACGAGCGAAGCGCCTCCAACGCGTTGACAGCTTCCGCTGGATCGGTCTCGAGCTTGCGAAGCAGCGTGTCCAGCGCCTGTAGCAACTGCTCTGGCGGCACAGCAGCACTCACGCCGCTCCCGTTCCCATCACGGCCTGCACGTCGGCCCGTGGAATGAGCCAGCGACCCCGGGACTGGTGTGCAACAGCGGCGAACATGCCGCCTCGGCGGCAACGCTTGGCTACAGCCCCGACGCTGATGCCCAACACTCTCGCGGCCTCCTCGGTATCGATCAGTTCGTCCTCGTCCTCATCGTGAGCCATCACCTCCGCGAGCAGTCGCGTCGTCGCGTCATCGCGACCATCTGCGCGACGTACATCCAGCCACGCCTGCAAGTCCTTCCTCCGCAGGCCAACCAGTGGAGTGATGGGGCGCCCCAGCTCCCGCGCGCATCGCTCGGCCACCTCGAACACCGCAGCATGGAACGCCACCTCGTTCTCCTCCAGAATCAGCCCGTCACGCACCAGTCGACCCGCCCTCCGTGACCACGTCGAGTTCGCCTGGCGCTGTTATGAATAGCCGGTGCCAGCCACCCCGGGGGCACGGCTGGGCTAGCAGTTCCCGCGGCTTGTTGGCCTCGTGGCGCCTGTCGAAGTGCCACACGTGGGTGTACGCGCAGCCGCAGTCCGGGCCCAGATCCTCACGTGTGACTACCGGCCAGCCCGTGCTGTAGTGCCGCCCGTCCGGGAGCGCCTCTACCGCGGGTGCCAGCGCGTTCTCGATCGGGTGCGCCAGCACCGATATCAACAGTCGCCGAGTGGTCGCATCTGTGACGCGCAGCTCGACCAGGTCGATGGCGTTCTTCTGCGCGGCCATCGTCACCGCGGCGACGAACTTGAACCAATCATCCTGCGGCCGTGCACTTATCTCGTCGCTCATGGGGCGGTCCTCTCGTTGGGGTTGATTCGGCCGGCCACGACTCCGGCCGGACGTTGATGGGCCGGAAGCTGGTCAAGCCATCGGCGGCACTCGATGAACTCTGCGCAGCCTGCGCAGACCCGGACTGCCCGGACGAAGCGTTGCTCGACGTGCGTCGGATCCTCTCCGGCTGCAGCCGGGTCAAACAGTTCGTGCTGTCCGCGGCACGACGCGTCGGGCAGGTTGGGTGTCTTTATTGCGGCGAGGAGCCGCGACGCGAGTTCCGTCCGTACGCGGCCAACCAGGGAAGGCGAGACCCCGAGATGTTCGGCTACCACCGCCACCGCCGCGCCGGGGTCAGCTTTCAATGCCGCCTGAACCGCTGCGCGCTTTCCCGCGTTGTCGTCCGCCTTGACCCCGACGAGGCTGAGGCGTTTGCGTTCCCGCCACGCCGCGGTCTTCTCACGGCCTGTGAGCACCATCTACCGGACCTCACGCTCGTACCGGGGTTCGGACGGATCCCGGTAAGTCGCGGTCACCGTGGACGTGACTTCGGGCCGTTCCACCACATCGCTTCCGTTCGTCGCCGAGCGGCGATCCTGGGCCTGTGGGCGAGCCGCCGCAATTCGGTGGACATGCGGCACGCGGTGGAGTCGGCCATGGTGATCTCCGCAGAACTCCCCAGCTGCAGCAGAACACGTGGGACACGCGACAGCCCGTGCGTTCGTCTGCTCGTACGCCGCCGCGATCGGCTGGCCGGCCCGGCTCATCGCTGCCCCCATCGCCGAGCGTTTGTAACCGAATCGAAGTTGCAGTTGCCGCAGAGCAATGGGTCTTCATTGGTCGTGGCTTCGTCGCCTAGCGAATCGGCTTGCCCGCATCGAGTGCAGAGGCCAGGGCGAGTCCGATTCGGACGTCCCTCTGGACTTACCTCCAAAACACGCGCAAGGGCATGGTTTATAGACGTGGTCTTAACGTGGTAGTTCCCCAACGGACGGGGGGGTTGCGGCCGTGGCGCGGGGGAGTTAGAGCCGTCAAACGGGTGGGTTTGATCCCCGTCGCTAACCCCTAGCGCAGGGTTTAGCGCAGTGCTTAGCACCTCGCTAGCCGAAACCCCTTCCACCGGAGATACTTCCGACTGTAACTCCTCCTCCCGATGGGAGGGTTCACGCTCTGCTAACCCCTCCGCCCTGCAGGGTAGTTGTATCTCCGATAACCCCTCCGCGAGGTGGGGTGGTTCTTCCGGCTCGCCCGGCAGCTGGGGCACCTCGTTGATCTCCCAGCGCGTTGAGCAACCCGGGCCGCCCTTGCTGCGCTTGACGCAAGTGATCAGGCCCCGCTGCTCCAGCCGTTTCAACGCGGCCGGGACCGTCTTGAGATTCATATGGCAGGCCTTCGCAAGCTCTTTGGCACTCGGAAAGGCCCTCGTCCCATCCGCATCCGCGTAGGTGAGGAGGGTGATCAGCACTCGATAGTCGACAGGTGAAATGTTCACTCCACGGAGCGTGGTCAGATAGGTGATCTTCCTACTGATCAAGGTGAGCACCACCCGATAATGCGATACTGCACGTTCAATCCTCCTCGGGGCCAATGCATATCGGCAACGCCCCGAGGTGCGGTCGGGCGCCAAAGTGTTCTGTTTCAGGTACTCTGGCCGCTGTTGTTCATACGGTTTGTGCAGCGACCGCTGGTAAGTGCCCGGCGCGGGATGGTGCCGGGCACTTTGCTCTTCGGCGGCAGGACCGTGCCGATTGGCGCGCGTCCGCTCCGGGAGGGCCGGGCTTACCCGCATTCGGCTTTGGCAATCTGCCGGTCGATATAGGCGTCGAGTGACAATTGGTCAACGAACGAGCGGCCGGAGATCTTCACAAACGTGATCTCGCCCTCCCTGCGAAGTAGGTATAGCGTGCCGCGCCCGATGCCGCCAAGATAGGAACGCGCCTGCTCGTGGGTGACCAGGCGACGCTTGGGTGGTTCGGCAGATGTGGTTGCAAGCGTGTGGATTTCAGTGGTCATGTAAGGGACTCCTAGGGCTTCCAATAGTTACTGAATTGGACGACTTAGAACTACCTTGAACAGCGGACGGGGTAAGCTCCCTCCGCGGGTCTGCGGAGACCACTTAACTGACTTCGCAGAGCCCTCGGATGCTGGAATGACCCCAGGTGAAAACCTCAAACTGCAAGTCTTGGGTTTTTCGGTATCGGTCTACAAAGTTGCGTAGTTCGTGACCTCACGAATAACGACAAGACAGGGACGGACATGGCGGGGCGAAGAGGCAACGGCGAAGGCTATATCCGGCAGCGCTCTGATGGGCGCTGGGAGGCATCGCTGGCGTGGACCGACGAGGACGGCGTGCTGCGGCGGCAGAGCTTCTACGGGCGGACAAAGAAGCTGGCTAGCGACAAGATGAAGGTTGCGCGCGATCGGCTTAACGACGGTCAGCCAGTCAAAGACGCCACCATAACCGTGGCGGCGTGGCTCGCGACGTGGCGGGAGACCACGCTGGCGGTGTCGAACAGGAAGCCCACTACAAGAGCCACGACCGCGCTCCTGGCAAAGAAACACATTGAGGCGACACCTATCGGGAAGATCCGCTTAGACAAGCTGCGGCCAACAGACGTCGAGGCGATGATCCGGCGGATGAGGTCTCAGATGAAGCCTGGCAAGGGGGAGGGCTCGGAGCTGATGCGGTCATACTCCGACAGCACCATCCGCTCCGTCTACGGGGTATTGAGGGCAGGGCTTGACGGTGCAGTGCGGGACGGGCTGTTGGCCAAGAACCCCGCGGCCGCGGTGCAGCGGCCGGGAGTGGCACGGCAGGAGGTGACCCACCTAGAGCCTGGCGATGTGGCTGCGATACTCGCGGCAGCGTCCGGTAGCCGTTACCACTTGGCGCTCGTCTTGATCGCGACAACCGGCCTCCGCCGTGGTGAAGCCCTCGCGGTGCGCTGGAGGGACGTGGACCTCGACGCTGAGGTACTGCGAGTCACCGGCACATTGAGCAGAGTGGATAAAGAGCTGATCCGTACGGAACCCAAGACCACCCGGTCGCGGCGAGAGGTACCGCTAGATTCCGCTGTGGTGTCGGCGCTTCGGCGGCATCGCATAACGCAGAAGGCCGAGCGGCTCCGTGCCGGCGATCAATGGCAGGAGTCAGGGCTGGTGTTCACGACAGAGCTGGGCAAGCCAGTGGATCCGCGGAATCTCCTGCGAGTGATGGAGGTGGCGGCGAAGTCGGCCGGCCACGCGGGCGGGGTTGGGGTTCACACCCTGCGGCACGCCGCCGCGTACGCGTGGCTTGAACAAGGCATCCACCTGAAGGCCGTCTCTGACATGCTCGGGCATTCATCGATTGCCATCACGGGAGACGTATACGGCCACAGTTCCCAGGACACCGCCCGGGCCGCGGTGACGGGGTTGGCCGGTCAGCTGGGACTTCAATGACCGCAGTTCTGACCTCAGCCCGCGCTGAATTCGGATTCGTACGAGGGTGTCCAAAGTTGTCCGAGGTCGTCCATAATCCGTTGTTACACAAACGAATTAGGACGGATTCGGACAGCATCGGTATGCGATCCTTATAGCTGGGGGTCAAGTGGTCGCAGGTTCAAATCCTGTCAGCCCGACAAAAAGACCAGCCTTGAGCTGGTCTTTTTGTTTCCGGAAGATCGCTTGAGCGCTCGACGAACCCGGATTCATCACGGAGAGTCACTAGCGGGGAAAATTCCGCGCCGAGACCTACGAGGAACCCGCGACTACGGGGTCGCGTAGGTTCTTGGACAATCAGATCCAAGAATCTACGCAGCACTCGACGAAAGCCACCATGTCCCAGGATCAGAACACAGACGTTCCCCCGAATCACCTATCCATCGATCCGCGCAGCCCCTTCTATAGCGAAGAGGCGCTCCTGCGCGGCGTGGGCATTCGCTTCAACGGCGTCGAGAAGACCAATGTGCACGAATACGACGTGGCCGAGGGTTGGGTGAAGGTGGAGGTCCCTACCGCCAAGGATCGCCGCGGAAATCCGATGGTCGTCAAGCTCAGCGGCACAGTTGAACCCTTTTTCCGCTCAGCGGAATAGCGGAGGGATACCCGGACGGTTCTGGTGAGTCGTTCACGGTGCGATGGTGCGGCGCCCGGAGCGCTGGGCGAACGCGTCGAGAGCGACAAGGATGTCCGGTGCGCGCCACGCGCGGTTGCGGGTGCGGTCGGTGAACTCGACGATGACGCCCGCCTCGACGAGGGGGTCGACGTACCGGCGGGCGTTGCCGGTGGTGATTCCGAGTTCGCGCTGGAGCGTCAGGGCATTGAACACCGGTTGTCGGACAAGCAAATCTGCGACGCGATGAACGGACGAGTCTCGCCGTGCGGTGATCTGTTCGTTCCAACGTTCGCGGATCGCCCGAAGGTCGCCGATGAGGTGCCGGCCGTTGACGACCGCGAGAATGGCTGCTGATGAAAGCTGTTCGACGATGGGCGCGGGGTCGCCGCCCCGGTAAGCACCTAGTGCCTGGAAGTACGCGTCGGTGTTGGAGAGCAGGCCGGCCGAGACCGGAACGGTGACCTGGCGAGTGAGTCGCTTGTTGCGCAGCATCGCCTGCACCAGCGCTCGCCCGGTGCGACCATTGCCATCTGTGAACGGGTGGATCGTCTCGAACTGTGCATGAGCGATCGCGATCTGGGGCAGCGTTGGCACATCGGTACGCCGGGTGAACTGAAGCAGATCTGTGATGGCGGGCTGAACCCGGTCATGTTGCGGCGCAATGTAATCAGCGCCCCGGGGGCCGAAGGCGCCTCCACCGATCCAAACCTGCTCGGTACGCCATCGGCCAGCCATGGCTGGGTGGCTGCCGCGCATCAGTGCCGCGTGCATTGCGAGGATCGCATCCCCGTCGATCTGGTCGGCGAGGGCCACGGCGGCCTTCATGGCCTCGGTGTTGCTCACGATGAGGGCGGCGTTGCGGCGGCCTGTCGCGCCGAGGGCCTCGGCCTCGGCGATGGCGCGCGCGGATGCTGTGAGATTTTCGATGTTGGAGCTGGCCGCAGACTCCGATCGCAGCAGCACTGAGGCAAACGGGGCAATCTCATGCCCGAGTTCGGCGTCGAAGCGTGCAACTTCTCGGCTGGCTTCGTCGGCGTTGGCAAGCACGTGGGCAGGTAAGGCCATGTGGAGGTTGGCGATTGCCGCCGGCACCGCGGCGTCGTATTCGCCGGCTTGGCGTTGCGCCGCGCGGAGATCGGCCAGGCCGTAGCCCGCTTCCGTGGGCGTCGGCCAGGTCAACTTTTCATGGCCAATGCCTGTGCCAACAAGTGATGCCACCTCTGCACGATAGCATCACTTATGGAGCAAGTGATGCTATCGGAAGAGGTGAGACATCAGATGGCGTATGCGCTGATCGACGATCGCGGCGAGCTTCGTGTCCCATGCGGCGATGCCGACATTGGACCACGTCGGGATCAACCAGATCAGTGATGCGCCGCAGGTCCCCGCCCCGCACGGCCATCCAAGGTGTTGCATGATGCACTTTGGGGGTAGTTCCCCAGGCGGATCACATGGTGCTCGAAGAAGAGACGAGAGGAACTGATGAGGAAGATGGCTAACCGCCCCATGACTGTCGGCGGCCTGGCGATTGTCGCGCTGATCGCTGCGGGCTGCGGCAATGACGGGGGCGCCGACGCGTCGCTGTCGCCTCAAGTCGGGTTGATCGCCACCTCCGAAGCCCCGGCGCAGCCCGCCCAGGTGCAGCTCGTTGGCGACCGCGACGTCGAGGTGACGCTGACCGGCCCGATCGCCGCCAAATACCTGTCGGCGACCCAGAATCAGAAGGACTTTCTCGGCAAGCCGCTCACCGGCGACCGCAACGCGGGGGCCCGTGAGAGCGGGGCGGTGTTCCAGCAGTTCGAGGGCGGCGTGATCATCGCCGCGAACGCCGAGGCCGCAACGCCCGGATACATCACCTGGGGCAAGATCCGCGAGGCCTGGAATGTCCAACGCGATGCGGCCGGAATGCCGGAGATCACCGGCGAGAACGGTTCGGTGGGTCCGCTGGGCGTTCCCACCAGTGACGAGACCGCCGACGGCGACCTGCTCGTCACGACGTTTCAGCACGGCAAGATCGCGTACAACTCGAAGACCGGCCAGGTCGAAGTGACCGTCAATGACAAGGTCGTGCCGGCCGGCCTGTAGGCGGGGTTCAATTCCGCCGTTTGAGACGTGTCAGGCCGGGGGATCCAACCGGATGCATCAACAGCTGGAACGAGAAACAAAGTGGATGGTCGATGACGGATTCGTCCTTCCGCCCCTGACCGATGTGGTTCCGGGCGCGCACGTCGCCATCGATGCCGTCGACCTGGAAAGCGTGTACTACGACACCGCCGACCACGACCTGCAGGCTTTCGGCATCGTGGTCCGCAACCGCACCGGAGAGGATGACACCGGTTGGCGGGTGAAGGTGCCGGCAGACGACGGACGCCTCGAATTACACTGGCCCCCAGAAGATTCCATGCCGGCAGAACTGGTGCGCGTGCTGGCGGGGGTGTCGCTGGGTAAGCCGCTGCACAGTGTCACGACGATCCGCACTCATCGCCGCCGGCACCGCGTGGACAGTGCGGGTGCCCTGCGTTTCGAGCTGGCCGACGACGGCGTGCGTGCCTCCAACGGTGCAGCGCTCTTGGCATGGCGGGAAGTTGAAGTCGAGTTGGCGCCGGGAACCGCGACTGTGCCGAAGCGACTGCGTAAGCGGCTGAAGTCGTCCGGGGCGCGTCCCTCGGACTACCCGTCGAAACTTGCGCACGCGATCGGCGGGACACCCAGGAAAGTGTCGAAAGCACCGTCGACTGTGCTGTCCTACATCGACGAGCAGATCGACCAGATCATTCGCGGTGACCTCGAATTGCGGCGCGGCCTCGATCCGATCCACGACACCCGCGTCGCGATCCGCCGCATTCGCAGCGTTCTGCGCGTCTTCGACAGGCGCCTCACCGTCGACGTCGCGACGTTCGACGGCGAGTTGAAATGGTTCGCCGGCGTCCTCGGTGAGGTCCGCGACGCCCAGGTGCAGCAGGAGCGATTCGCGGCTGCGCTGGACCGCATCGCCCCGGAGTTGGTCCTGGGCCCGGTGCGATCACGCATCAGCAGCGACCTGATGGCTATCGAGTTGCCCGCGCGCAAGCTTGTCGACGACGCCATGATCAGCGAGCGCTACGTCGAGATCCTGAACACGTTGCGGCAGTGGCGGATCGATCCACCCGTGGTCAAGAACGTCTCCGTCGGCGACTTGCGCGACGACGCCCGGCGCGCCAGCCGCAAGGCTCGCCGACGTTTGGCGGGTGCGCTCGACCACGACGACGCCGAGCTGCTGCATGGTGCGCGTAAGGCGGCGAAGCGGGCCCGCTACGCCGCCGAACTCGTCGAGCCGATCGACGGGCAGGCGGCACGTAGACGCAAGGGGCACAAAGAAGTCCAGTCGGTGCTCGGCGACCATCAGGACACGGTGGTGGCCAAGGAGGTCTTGCGACGATTGGGCGCGACGGCAGGCACCACGCCGGCAGAGAACGGCTTCACGTTCGGAATCCTGTACGGCCGGGAGGACGCCATCGCGGCGCAGTGCCGAGCGCAGGCGCGCAGTTTGCTGAACTGATACGCCGAACTCGATGAGTCTCGCGGCGAGCACGCACGCGCGAGCGGAGCGCATTCTTCCGGGATTCGGAGAACAACATGTTGGGGCTGGGCCAGTCGATCTGAGAGTGCCCGCTCAGGACGATGACCCGAGTCCGGCTACCAGGTTGATGGTGCTGGCCAGAATGATCGCGCCGAGCAGGAACGACAGCAGCGCATGGCGCAGGGCGGTGCCGCGGATGGCGCGAGTTTGCAGGTCTGTGTCGGACACCTGATAGGTCATGCCGAGGGTGAATGCAAGGTAGGCGAAGTCGGCGTAGGACGGTGGATCGTCCTGGTTGAACGACACCCCACCGGACGGCGGCGTGTAGTACAGAAGCGCGTAGCGCAGCGTGAAGACGGTGTGCACCACCAGCCAGGCGGCCGCCACGCTCGCCACCCCGACACCGGCAGCGATCTCGGTGTCGGCGCCGTGGGTCGCGCCGGCCATCAGGAGGTAGGCGACGCCGCCGAGGCTCGCGATGCTGGCGAGCAGAAGAGTCAGGTCTGACAAGGGACGTGTCGGGTCTTCCCGGGTCGCATGCGACGCGGTGTCCGTCGCGTCCATCGCGCCGATCACCGCCCACGTCCACACCAGATACACCGCGGCAGTGCTGATCCAGCCCGCAACGAGCGCATACCGGACGTCGACGCATCCGACGGCGAACCCGACACCGACCCCGATCAGGACGGCAGTCACCATCCGTACCGCTGCAGGTCCGCTGCGTCCTAACGACCCGAGTATCCCCATCGGGTCAGTGGACCACCGCGTGTCCTCATCAAGGCCGTGACGCGCCGACGCCGGGAAGGTCAGGGCTGTTGCGGAAGGCGCACCACTTGGACGAAAAACTCGTCGATGCGGCGTACCGCGGTGGTGAAACGGTCGAAGTCGACCGGCTTGGTGATGTAGGCGTTGGCGTGCAGCTTGTAACTGTGCCGGATGTCTTCCTGCGCATCCGAAGTCGTCAGCACGACGACCGGAATGGAGCCCAGGTCGGGGTCGGCCTTGATGATCTCGAGGATCTGGCGGCCGTTGTATTTGGGCAGGTTCAAATCGAGCAGGATGAGATCGGGCCGGGTCACACCCTCATAGGCACCGCGCCGGTACAGGTAGTCCAACCCCTCCTGGCCGTCGCGGACCACGCTCAGAGTGTTGGCCAGTTTGTTGGTCTCGAATGCTTCCCGAGTGATGAGCTCGTCCCCGGGATCGTCCTCGATGAGCAGGACGTCGATGGGTCTACCGGTAGGTGTCATCCGCGATGCTCCATACGTCAGGTCGGGCTGCGTCGGGGCGGGCTGGCCCATACGCAGGAGGCAGATGCCTGCGCCGCTCTTTTGACGGAGACTGTGTCACCGTAGCCCACGCCGTGCTCCTGCGTGACGACGACCGGCCGACACGACGGTTCAGGTGATCCACCGATTCAGCTCAGGAGGAGGTGAAGTCCTGTGCCGCAACACTATTCGCCATGCCCGGCATCGTCGGCGGCGCCGATGAATGGTGTCTCGTCAGGCCCTCGTGGCAGGACGGTCGACCTTCACCGCTACTTACCCCGGTTGGCAAAGAATATCCGGAGATCCTTGCAAACTCACGTACCGGTTTCGGGGAGGCGTGTCATCTGATCGCAGGTACCGAAGTGCATGACGATGCGAAACTCGATATCGGCTAGGACGTGGCAAAACAACGGGATCGAAAGCCGAATTTCGGTCACCGTCGGCCGAGGCCGCAGACGCCCATCGCCAAAGTGGTGGCAAACTCCGATGTTTACCTCGGGGCGTAATGGGCAAACTCTGTACGCACGACACGCGTCACACCCCATGAAGGGACGGCGATGACCAACGCGACAGAGATCCGGACCGCCCAGCGATCATGCGATCGACTACGTTTCCGCCGTGACGGCGCTCAGTTGTGCGTCGAACACGCCCCACCGGTCATGTGGTTTGCGAGCCACGTCCTTGCCGGCGCCCGTACGAATCCCGACATCGGACTCAGCTTCGACGGCGAGATGGTCACCCTGCGGGCAGACAACGGGCGGTGGATGTGGAGACTGACAGGCCGGACGAAGACCCTGCCCTGCGTCCCCACCGCGATACCCGTGGTCATGGTCGAGGGGATATGGCCGGACTGAGGGGTTCGTGCCGCCGGGCCCGCGCACCGCGGGTGATCCGAGCGATGAAGCGGTGCCGTAGCGATGCGAACGGGGACGGTATCCGCCACCCCGACTTCGACCGCGGCGGATCCAACAACGGGCCGGCCGTACTGAGCGTGCTGTCCACGACATCGCCCACGCGCGAGGGGCGCCCCCGTCGGTGCAAGAAGTGCGACGCGATGGCTGCCGCCGCCAATGCCAAGGGCACGAGGGGATTTGCCCATGCCCACGCGCGGGCCGCCTCGGCGGCAGCGCGAAATCCCCGCTTGGATACCCGCTCGACGAAGCTGTCGTCAACCGAAGTGTCGTCCTGAGTGAGCATGCTGGCGCCTCCTGATGTGATGCTGATTCATTACCCCGTTCAGGGGGTGGGTAACCGATTGCCGACCGGGCAACCCGGGGCGGTGCCGTCAGGATGTCGCGGCACCCCCCGGGTGCACGTTGGTCAGGAGTTCCCGGTCAGCTTGTCCTTGACGGCCTCCACGCCGTCTTTGACCTTGTCCGCGGCGCCGGCGATCGTGTCCTTGACCGCCGCCACGGCCTGGTCGACCTGTCCTTCGGCCCGCAGGTCCGAATTGCCGGTGGCCGAACCGACTGCTTCCTTCGCTTGGCCTTTGAGATCCTCGGCCTTGTTCTTGGCGCTGTCTGCGATTCCCATTTTCGTGTTCCCTTCGTCGTGCGGCAAGCCATCGAAAAGGCTTACCGCTCCGGTTATTTGGAGCCCGCTGCCGATTCATCTACCGGGCGGGACGGTTGGTGTCAGATCACCGCTCGACGCACACGTTCGGGGCGAGCAGATTCGACCAATAGTTGAAAAGCAACGTCGTGGCCGGCGGCACGCCGGACCTCAGCTCCGCAGTGGCGCGCCAGCCGGTGGATCGTCTCGCTTCCCGTGTCGGGGGTGACCCCGACGGTGATCCGCACGACCGCGCGACCTCGATGGGTGTGGGTGGTCGCCTTCGCGGACTGCACGGCGGGATGGCCGCCCAGATCTTGTGCAGCTGCATCGGCCAGTTGCGCCACGTCGATGACCCCACCACCGTGGGGCAGGGAATGTACGGCGCGGGACCGCAGATGCAGAAGCACCAGCCACGCTCCGAGCAGAATCACGATCACGCCGGCGGTCACCGACGCCGCCGGCCACCACGACTGCGCAGTGACCCTACCCAGCGCCGCGCCGTCGACCCGCGCGGCCGCCGCCCGGGCGATACGGTTACCACTGCCGTATCCGAGTGCCCAGATCCCGGCGCCGAGCAACAGCAGCGCGAGCACTGCGGTGAGCAGTCGGTCGGTTGCTCGTAGTGTCGGTGTCATTACGATTCTCCTACGAAAGACTTTGCGGCAGAACGCGTAACCCAGACGTCATCGCTCACCTCGACATGGGAGCGGCGACGAGGTTTCACCGCCACTATCAGTAACACCAGCCCGGCGAGCGCGCCCAGCGCTGCGGCCGGCCAACACCACCACTGCCACTGCTGGTGAGCAGCCCAGTTCAGCGCAAGTGAAATCCAGTCTGAACCGCTGCTCACCGCATCCCGGATCGCGATGGCGCCGACCGCAATCAGCGCGAAAGCGATGAGCAGGCCGGTCGCCGTGGATGCGGCGAAACCGCGAGGCGCCAGAGAGCGTGAGTGATGGTCGGCGACCGCGGGGGCGTCCTGGACGGTGGCATAGGCGTCGGATACCTGCGCGGTACTGCGCGTGGCTTCCAGGCGGGCAATCCGCACGTTCACGGACGCAGGATGCTCGCCGACGGCCGTCGCCAGCTCCCCAATGACCGCGCGGCGCACAGCATCGATCAGCGTGTCGCTGTCCACCGGCCACGAGGCGGCGATATCCACGTCGATATCCGGTGAATCACTCTGTCCCCCAACAGTGATGGTTGGCAGGGTGCGGCCAGGGACCAGCGTCCGTCGGGCCACCACGCCCGTCACCGACAGGACGGCACGCTCGACCAGGCGTTGCCGCACCCGTGCATCGATGACCGTCTGCCCGCGAGCAGTCGATTCCGCGGTGGCCGCATCCGTTGTCACGTCAGTTCCTTGGCCGTCGGCCAAGCGCGGTCAGGTCGATGGTGCCGTCCAGGTGCGCACCGACGGCCGCGCCCGCGGCGCCGAGCACCAGCGCCAGGACAAACCCGACGAGTCCTCCGCACACTCCGGCCAGCGCCAACAGCAGGCCTGCGAACAGGCCTGGCAACAGATAACCGTTGTTCATCATTGCCTTCCTTCAAGAGTCGGGATCTGATCGCCTACGTCGCCGATCACGACGTCGACGGGAATGCCTGCAGCAGCGCTCGCTGCCGCCCGGACCTGTTCTGCGGTGGCGAGCAGTGGTTTGTGCAGCGCCAGCACGACATGCACGACCGCGCCTTCGTTGCCGAGTCGGACCCCGGCCACGGTGCGGCCGGGTAGGTGCGTTGCAGCCACGCCCGGGCCGGAATGCAGACCGATCACGCCGTCGACGGCGGTGACCGCCGCGACGACGCGATCGACCCGATCGGCAGCGCTCACATCGGTCACTGAACGCGAGGCTGGGTGTCGCCGGCACCGTCGCCGCGGTCGTCTTCGTCGGCGAAGTGCACGTCGTGGACGGTGATGTTGACCTCGGTCACTTCAAGCCCCGTCATGTTCTCGACCGCAGCGATGACGTTGCCCCGAATGCCTTCGGCGAGATCGTGAATGGCCACGCCGTATTCGGCGACGATGCCGATATCGACGGCCGCCTGACGCTCGCCCACCTCGACGCTGACACCTTGCGTGAGGTCACGCGCGCCAGGCAGGGTTTCCCGCAATTTGCCGACCACCCGGGCGGCCTGCCCCCCGAGGTCGTAGACCCCGTCTACCTCGCGGGTGGCGATGCCGGCGATCTTCGACACGACGATGTCGGCGATGGTGGTGGCGCCGTGCTGGCCGGTCAGTTCGGCCAGCTCGGAACCGGGCTGGGCGACAGAGCCAACTTCACGGGCCTGAACTGCTGTGGTCATCGGTAACTCCTTCGATGTGGGCTGACGCGGACGTTTTGTCCGGCACAGTCGTTAGTCGCGGGCCGACCGGTGCCCCGCACGCAAACGAGACGCAGAACACATTTCTGGTGATGCGCCGCCATCCGGACCAATCCGGCACGCCCTCTGTTCCGAATCGACAGCGAGTCAGTCGATCGGTGAACAACGTGCAAGGAGGACGCTGCGTGCAGGCCCACGAGCTGCTTGGGTCGCTGCCCGACAACACGCTCGCCCGTCGTGCTCAGCGCGGCGACGCCGCGGCGTTCGATGCACTGGTGGCGCGCCACGCGCCGGCACTGCTGCGCTTCGTCGTGCACACCTACCCGGAGTCCGGTGATTGTGACGACATCGTGCAGGAAACCTTCATCGCCGCCTGGAAAGCGTTGCCGACATTCGCCTTTCGGTCCCAGTTCCGGACCTGGCTGTACTCGCTGGCTTCCCGCAAGACCATCGACGCGCTCCGTCGGCGGCACCCGCAAAGCGACCTCGATTCGGCACCGGAGACCATCGATTTCCGGCCCGGGCCAGGACAGCAGGCCGAATACGCCGCATTCATGTCAGCGCTGCACCAGGAGCTCGCGAAGCTCCCGTACTCGGCCCGCGCTGCGTGGTGGCTGCGCGAAATCTACGACTTGCCGCTGACCGAGATCGCCACCGTGCTGCATACCACTGAGGGCTCGGTGCGCGGCCTGCTGCAGCGCACCCGAAAACGCCTGGCAGAGCGCCTCGAAGGATTCCGGCCATGACGCCGTCGTGCGGCGCGACCGTTCCCGCCCGGTTGTACAGCCCCGGCCGAATGCGTAACACTGGAGAGCGAGGCCAGTTTGGAGAACTGATGAGCACGGCAGCCGAAAACGAGTACGAAGCGACCGCGCATGCGGCGGCGTGGATCGCCGACGCCACCCGCCGGTTCGCCGGCCTGAGCCAGTCCGACCCCGCCCCCGACACCCGTTGGGAGCGGACCGGTTCGAGTCTCAGCGAGATCCGTGCCTCGATCGCGCAACGGATTTCGGGGTTTCCGCGCCAAGGCATACCGATCCGCACCTCCAGTCCCGATGTCACCGTCAGCCATATCGCCCTTGCCAAACTGCTGACGTGGTCGCTCGCCGATGCCGCCGCTGCGGTGGCCGCGGCCGTTGCCGACGTCGAGTTACGCGTCGAGGCGCGAGAGTTGGCGGCAGTGCACATTCACCTGATCGGTGTCGGCGTCGGCCAACGCCGTCAGACCTATCTCCAAGACGGCGACACACTGCGGGACTACGCCGCACTCCTTTTACACGAGGCCGTCGGGACCAACTCGGCACAGATAGACATCAGTTGGGACGACCTCGTCGAATCAGGGAACGGCTGATTTCAACAGATGTCGTCGGTTGTCACGGGATGCATAGACGAATTACACCGCAGCCGGCCCGTTCGCGGCGACAACCTCGAACGCTGAACCCTCGATGCAGTGCGGATGCTCGATCGCGAACGCGTCGTGCGCGGCCACGATGTGCTCGGGTTCGGCGTCGGGGTGTTCGCGCGCGACGACATCTATCGCCATCCACGTCGCCGGACCGAGGTCACCGGTGCGGTGAGGGCGGCGACCTCGTGAGATCGCAGCACTGAGCAGCTCCCGAAAAGCGATTAGGGCCGACTCGACAGAACTGGTGTGCATAGCGGCGACAGTACGGCCTGCTGGTTACGCGCAGGCATCGTGCGCGTTCCCAGTTGCCTCCTGCGTGACACCCTACTGCATCGCCGACAGGTGCTGTGCCGATCCGACGGTGGCCATCATGGCGATCACCGCTGCCTGGTCGGCCACCGACGGCAGGCCCCACCCCGCCTCGTATCCGTACACCTCACGCAGCGGGGTCTTGGATCCGACACCTTCGAGGATGTCCAAGTCATCGGTGGCGATCAACCCGGGATGCTCCACGCCGCAGGCCTCGGACACCTTCTGCAGATCACGCCGCAGCGTCTTGATGTAGTTCGCCGCCCGCTCGGACTTCAATGTCGGGTCGAGACCCCTTGAAAGCCAGGCATTTTGGGTGGCAATTCCGGTGGGGCAGGAGTCGGTGTGGCATTTCTGTGACTGGATGCAGCCGATCGAGAGCATGATCTCGCGGCCCACGTTGACCATGTCGGCGCCGAGCGCGAAGGCGACGACGGCGTTGTCGGGCAGACCGAGCTTGCCCGACCCGATGAACGTCACCCGGTCGCTGATGCCGGCCGCCGCGAACCGCTTGTACACCTCGGCGAAGCCGATGCGGAACGGGTAGGCGACCGATTCACTGAAGATCAGGGGAGCCGCGCCGGTGCCGCCCTCGCCACCGTCGACGGTGACGAAGTCGACGCCGCGCTCACCGGAGGCCATCTGCGCCACCAGCTCGTCCCAGAAATCCATGTTGCCGACCGCCGACTTGATGCCGACCGGCAATCCGGTTTCGGCCGCTATGAACTCGACCCAGTCGAGCATGCTGTCGACGTCGTGGAATTCGGTGTGTCGCGACGGGCTTCGGCAGTCCACACCCTCGGGGATGCCGCGGATCTCGGCGATCTCGGCGGTCACCTTCGCCCCGGGGAGCATGCCGCCGAGACCGGGCTTGGCGCCCTGACTGAGCTTGATCTCGATCGCCTTGACCGGCGCGGACTCCACCACGCGCTTGAGTCTGTCGATATCGAAGCGACTGTGCTCATCACGGCAACCGAAGTACGCCGTGCCGATCTGGAGGATGAGGTCACCGCCATTGCGATGATGCGGTGACAGGCCACCCTCTCCGGTGTTGTGCATCGAACCCGCAAGGGCCGCACCCTTGTTGATCGCCTCGATTGCCTTCGCCGACATGGACCCGAAGCTCATCGCCGAGATGTTGACCACCGATTGGGGCCGGAATGCCTTGGCGCGTCCGCGTGGCCCACCGAGGATCTTGGCCGACGGGATGGCGCTCGACGTGCGCACCGACCCGTCCGAGACGACGGCGAACGTGCGGTGCTTGATGATGGGGTAGCCCGGCGTGTATTCGACGTTGTTGTCGGTGCCGAAGCCGTAGTAGTTGTTCTGCAGCTTCGACGACGCGTAGATCCAGCGCCGCTGGTTGCGGCTGAACGGTCGCTCCTCGTCATTGCTCGTCACGATGTACTGGCGTAGTTCGGGACCCATCTCTTCGAGAAGGTAGCGAAGGTGACCGATCACCGGAAAGTTGCGCAGCAACGCATGAGGCTTCTGGGTGAGGTCGTACGCGGCGAGCGCCGCAATTCCCGCGATCGGTGCAACGGGCAGCAGGCTCTTCCAGTTCATCGGCACAGCCGGAAACGATAAGCGGCGAGCACGAGCAAGGACGCGTGTCCTGTTCCTGGACGCCAAGCTGTCAGCTGCCGTTAACGGACCCGCCCGATATCCGCCACCGGATTGTCATGAGGCTCAGCGAGAAGCGCGGGCAGGGGCACGCTTCTTGGGCCTCTGCGCCTTCGTGGCGGGGTCGGCCGGCAGTTCGACATCCCGGTCCCAGGCGCGGTGCAGGCCCAGCGCGGTCTGCAGCTGCGCAACGAACGCCTTGTCGACTCCGTCCGCCACGACGACACCGGCAGCGTCGGCACCGATACCGGCGTCGTGCAGAACCTCCGCTCCGTCGCCCCAAGCCGCGATCGCCTTGAAGTGCCGAAAAGCTTCCTGCAACAAGGTCTTCAACTTGAGATCGCCGGTTCGCGCCGTACCTGCGGCCACCACCACGGCGTCGAACTCGATCGAGCGGGTGGTCAGCAGGGTGCGCTCGACCACCACGGTGCGGCGCCCGGACTTGAGCTGCCCGCCGACCGGGGCTGTCACCAACCCGACGACTCCCACTCCATCAAGTGCGGCAATCAACTTCGCCACGCCGGCCAGATCGGATCCGGCGTCGGCGATGATGCCGACCTTGCGTCCGGTGATGGGGCCGGGCTCGCGGTAGATCTGGGACAGGGCCGGGGACAACGTCACGTCGGTGGGCGGGTTTCCCGTGGGCGCGGGTAAGCCGAGCCCGGCGGCCACCCGCTCGCACAGATCGGCGTCGACCTGTGCGAGCACACCGAGCTGCCGTTCCTTGACCGGCTGATGGAAGCACTTGCCCAGTTCGAATGTGAATGCCTCGACGATGTGCGCCTGTTCGGTTGCGGTCAGGCTGCGATAGAACGCGGCGGACTGAGTGAAATGGTCCGCGAATGACAACGGTGCGGCGCGCTGCACCGGGCCCTCCACGTGCCGCGGGCTGGGCACGTAGCCGCCGTCGGCGCCGCTGACGACGTCGGGCCGGCCACCGTCGATGCTGTTGGGGCGATACGGGGCCAGTCCGCGGTGGATCTCGGTCTGATGCATCCCGTCGCGCAGCATGTCGTTGACCGGGCAATGCGGCCGATTGATGGGCAACTGGGTGAAGTTGGGACCACCGAGGCGGGTCAGCTGTGTGTCGAGGTAGGAGAACAGACGGGCCTGCATGAGCGGATCGTTCGTCGGTTCGATGCCGGGCACGAAGTTGCCGGTGTGAAAGGCGACCTGTTCGGTTTCGGCGAAGTAGTTCGTGGGATTGCGATTGAGGGTGAGCTTGCCGATCAGCTGCACCGGCACGAGTTCCTCGGGAACCATTTTGGTGGGATCGAGCAGATCGATGCCCTCATAGGTGTCGGTGCCGTCGTCGGCGATCACCTGGATCCCGAGTTCATATTCGAAAAAGGCACCGGCCGCAATGGATTCCGCCATGTCACGGCGATGGAAGTCGGGATCGCAACCGGCGGCGATCTGAGCTTCCTCCCACACCAGGGAATGCACGCCGGCGACCGGCTTCCAGTGGAACTTCACCAGGCTGGTGGCACCCTTGCGGTTGGTCAATCGGAAGGTGTGGACGCCGAAGCCCTCCATGGTGCGGAAGGACCGCGGGATGCCGCGATCGCTCATGTTCCACAGCACGTGATGAGTGGCTTCGGTGTGCAGAGAAACGAAGTCCCAGAACGTGTCATGAGCCGATTGCGCCTGCGGGATCTCCAGATCGGGATGAGGTTTGCCGGCATGGATGACGTCGGGGAACTTGATGCCGTCCTGGATGAAGAACACCGGGATGTTGTTGCCGACGAGATCGAAGTTGCCTTCGGAGGTGTAGAACTTGACCGCGAAGCCGCGGGTGTCACGGACGGTGTCGGCCGAACCCCGGGATCCGAGCACGGTGGAGAAGCGGCAAAAGACGTCCGTCTTGGTGCCTTTGCGTCCGAGGAAGGCGGCCCGGGTGTAGGCCCCTGCGGTGCCGTAGGACTCGAAGACACCGTGCGCAGCCGCGCCTCGGGCGTGCACGACGCGCTCGGGGATGCGCTCATGGTCGAAGTGGGTGATCTTCTCCCGCAGATGGAAATCCTCCAGGAGGCTGGGACCGCGGGCGCCCGCCTTCAACGAATGATCGGTGTCAGGTAGCCGCACGCCCTGCGCGGTGGTCAGATCCGACGTCTGGGGCTGATCGGTCCGCGCAGTATCGGACACGGGTGATTCGGCGTCATTCTTTGGGCGGGAACGAGATACACGGGGGACGGGTGCTTTGCGCGAGGAGGCCATATCGGTCCAATCCAGAATGTGCGTCGGCGAACGCTCGCCATGGGGGCTGTGGAACTGCTCCTGCGGTCTGAAGAGCGTGCGTGCCGGTGTCGTAGTACCCAGCAATGATCGATCGAAACGTCAGGTGCGTCTCGTGGCGGCGATCACGGCGAGTTTCTCGATGCGCCTACCGACGGCCAGCCGACCGGTGTCTTCCAACCACCTGGCCCTCGTGGCGAGCACCGGCCCGAACGGAATGTGCTTTTCTGCGACGACATCGGCGGACAATCCCTTTTCGGTCAGGAGGTTGAGGGTGGCGTTGACGTCGGCGAATTCCGACTGAACCACCAAAAGCGTCCCGCCGACGGTCAACAACGATGGGGCGGTGGCGCAGAGGGGATCGAGAATCTGACGCCCGTCGTACCCGGCGTTCACGGCCAACTCGGGCACGGGTAACGCCGATCGATCGGCGTTGTCATGCGGGCGCGGTACGTAGGGCGGATTGCACACCACGAGGTCGTAGGGACCTCTCGAGAGGGCGTGCGTCCACGACGCGTGGAAAATGTCGATCGCCGCTCCGGCTGCCGCGGCACGGGTCTGCGCCCACGCGACGGCGGCGGCCGACAGGTCGAACGCATGCACGGTATGGGCGCCGGCAGCGGCGGCCGCCAGCGCGACGACGCCGGAACCGGTGCAGAGGTCGGCGACCCGCAGGCCCCGCGGGGGCCGGTGCCACAGCATGGTGTCGACCAGCAGATGTGAATCCTCTTGCGGCAGATAAACATCTGCCTTCGCCAGCGCCGTGGCGGTAGGTGACGTGGAGCCGTCGGTGATGATCGTCAAGGTAGCCTCCCAGGCGCTCGCCGTACCGCTGACGCGGGCGGCGGGTATTTGTTCCCTCGCCCCGGCCACGCCAAACCTCACGGTTCGTCAGTAAGGTAGGGGGTATTCCCTGCGCGTGAAAGCTTCAGACATCATCGCGTTGCCGCTGCAGATCGGGTCGGCGGTCCGTCAGCGCCGGATATTTCATCCCGTGGGGGTCCTTGCCGACGGGCACATCGAGCGCACCGCGCCACCAACCCGGGGCCTACCCATCGAGTCGACCGACGTGATCGCCCGGGTGTCGAAGGCGGTCGGAACACCGGCAGGGTTGCCCGACCTGATCGGCCTGGCATGGCGGATGCCGCCCGCACCGCCGGATACCCGCCCGTGGGACGTGCTGATGGCCTCGACAGGAGCGGGACCGGTGGCCCGTTTCACCCTGCTGCCGACGACATCGTGGACGGACACTACGCTGTCCACCCTGATGCCGCTGCGCTGGAACGGTGAGTCGTGGTGGCTGAAGGCGCATCTGAGTTCTGCCGTGCCCGGCGTGTTGTCCGTGGCGGCCGTCGACCAGGCGCTCGGTGTCGGCGCCATCGTGTTCGACATCGAACAAGCCAAGGGCGCAGCACCTTTCGAGCCGTTGGCCAAGCTCACCCTGGTCACCCGAATTCCCACCGACGAAAACCACGACGTGTCCTTCGACCCCACCCGCAATACCCGTGCCGGCATCCAGTTGGGTCCGCAGTGGTTGACGGAGCTGCGGGAACGCGCCTACATGCGGAGCCGGCGGGGCCGTGACGCCCCCGACCAGCCGGCCTGAAATCAGGGTTGCAGCACGATCTTCACGGCACCGTCGTGCTTCTTCTGGAAGATGTCGTAGGCGTGGGGTGCCTCGGCCAATGGCATCGTGTGGGTCGCGAAACCGTCCACCCCGAGGGGGTCGGCGTCGGTGAGCAGCGGCATGATGTCGTCGACCCACTTCTTGACGTTCGCCTGCCCCATCCGCAGTTGAACCTGCTTGTCGAACAGGGTCAGCATCGGAAGCGGGTCAGCCATACCGCCGTACACCCCGATCAACGAGATCGTCCCGCCGCGGCGTACCACGTCGATGGCGTCGTAGAGCGCAGCGAGTCGGTCGACGCCGGCCTTCTGAATCATCGGTTTGGCCAGCGCGTCGGGTAGCACGCCGGTCAACTGCTGGGCGAACCTGGCGATCGGCGATCCATGCGCTTCCATCCCGACCGCGTCGATCACCGAGTCGGTGCCGCGGCCTCCGGTCATATCGCGGATGACGTCCCCGAGCGAACCGTCGATGCCGTTGAGGTCGACGGTCTGCAATCCACGAGAATTGGCCCGCGCCAAGCGTTCCGGCACCAGATCCACGGCGATGACCTGGTAACCGAGGTGCGCGGCGATGCGGGCTGCCATGTCTCCGATGGGCCCCAATCCCAGGACGGTGACGCTGCCGCCGTCGGGAATGTTCGCATACGCGACCGCCTGCCATGCGGTGGGCAGCACATCGGAGAGGTAGACGAAGCGCGAATCGGGGGGACCGTCGGGCACCTTGATATGGGTGAATTGAGCTTGGGGCACGCGCAGCAGCTCGGCCTGTCCGCCCGGCACCTGGCCGTATAGCTCCGAATAGCCGAACAATGCCGCGCCCATGCCCTGGTCGCGCACTTGCGTTGTCTCGCACTGGGTGTAGAGCTGGCGGTCGCACATGAAGCAGTGCCCGCACGAGATCTGGAAAGGTATGACGACGCGGTCGCCGACGGCCAGGTTGGTCACCGCGCTGCCCACCTCGGCCACGATCCCCATCGGCTCGTGGCCCAGAATGTCGCCGGGATTCATGAATGCCCCGAGCACTTCGTACAAATGCAGGTCGGACCCGCAGATGTTGGTCGAGGTGATCTCGATGATCGCATCGGTGGGTTGCTGGATTTCGGGATCGGGGACGGTCTCGACACGGACATCGCGTTTGCCTTGCCAGGTGACTGCTTTCACGTCAAAGAGCTACCCCGTGGGCGGGGCGCGAAACGCGGCGTTTGGAGCCAATCGCCAGGGGTACTTCCGTTCTCATGACAGTGACCCGCGATATCACCGCCCAGCGGGCGCGCGTGTGGGACGTTCTTGCCGACGGCTGGAGCTATGCCGGATGGGTCGTCGGTAACAGCCGGATTCGTGGGGTGAGCCCCGACTGGCCGGCGCCGGGTACACGCATCCTGCATTCCATCGGTACCTGGCCCGCCGTGCTCGACGACGAGACGGTCGTCGAAGACAGCACCCACGGCGACGAATTGGTGTTGTTGGCGAAGGTGCGCCCCGCGGCTCAGGCCCGGATCACGTTGACACTTCAGGACCTTCCCGCCGGTGGCTGCCGGGTCACCATGAGTGAGGTGGCGGTCGACAGTCCGTGGAGGTGGATCCCGGACAAGGTGCAGTTGCTCGCCGTCGCCCCACGCAACCGTGAGTGCTTGTGGCGGCTGGCCCGGATTGCCGAGCGAGCGGATCCGGTTGATCTGTGAGGCCGCCGACCTTGATGGCACAGCATTCCCTGCCTGAACGCGAGTGAGATTCAGCGGCTCATCGACCGGGAGGGGGTGTCTCGGCTCTGGTGGGCCCGGATGTGGTCCCACTGCAGGCGTACGCGGGTCCCGGCGGGGGTGGCGTCGATGACGGCCCGGTCGGTGAGTGCGTGCATCAGCGCGACGCCTCGGCCGCGCGCCACGTCCTGGGCGGTGGCGTCCTTGAGGCGCCACGCGCCTTCGTCGGCCACGGTGACGGTGAGCGAGGCCAGTTGCGGGTCGTACTCGGCGTGCGTGTGCATGACCCCGGGGTGCGGGGCGTGGCAGTACGCGAACTCGGACGCATTGGCCAGAGCCTCGTTGACCGCGAGCAGCACATCACTGCTTTTCACCGCATCCAACGACAGGTGGGCGCTCAGCCACCCCGACAGCTCGTCGCGGATCTGCGCGGCATTCACGAGGGACGCGACGATGCCGGGCCTGGAAAAGACTGCGCCGGACTGAGCTTGGTATGCCATAACAGCTAGGGCAGTACCCCGGTAGGGCGAGTTTTAAGCCGTGACGGCGGTGAGGGCTTCTTCACGCGTGGCAAACAACTGCACGACGTCGGCGACACCGACAAGTTTGAGGGGCCGGCTGGTGGCCGGCCCGTCGGCCACCACCGCGAACCGGATCGCCGGGGTCAGCTCGGCGTGGGCGGTGACGAGAAGGCCCATGCCGACGGAGGCCAGGAAATCTACCGCGGACAGGTCGATGATGAGTGCCGCCGGTGACGCCTCCGCGGCGGTGGTGACCGCGGCCTGCAGGGACGGCGCGGTCAGGGTGTCCACCGTTCCGGCGACCGCCAGGACGGTGACCGTGCCGATCTGGTGAGACTCGACGGTGCAACCTGATCCCGGTGCAGCGGAGCAGGCCGCGGGTTCCGGTTGGGCAGTCATGAGTTCCTCCGATGACGATGCAGTGGGCAAGGGCCGATACATCGTAGCCATCGGTGCGGCCACAGGGTGGGTCGTCATTCGCTTTACGGACTGCACATTGCGCGCACATCCCGGGACACGAGCTCGTCCCGACTTCCAGGAAGAAACGGTCGCGACTGAGTATCGTCGTATTGTCACTGAACTAGCCGGTCAGCACGACCAGGGTGACCCTCGCAGCCGAAGGACGTGAACGCGATGGCCGTCCCGTGAACTCGCCGCGCGAGCCTCACCGTGCCGAGGCGGGGATCGGCCTGCCCGCCCGGAAAATGACCGTGCTTCTGGTAGAGGACGACCGCGCGGATGCGCTGCTCGTCGAGGAACTGATCGCCGACACTGCCGCCGATATCGACTGCATCTGGTCGCGGACCATTGCCGACGCCGAGCTGTCGCTGCTTGCGCACCGGCCGGACTGCGTGCTGCTGGACCTGAACCTCCCGGATGCCGACGGCATCGACGCGCTGCATCGCGTCGGCAGGCTGGACCCGGGCATTCCGATCATCGTGCTCACCGGTCTCAGCGATGAGCATTTCGGGGTGTCAGCGGTCGCGTCGGGAGCGCAGGATTACCTGGTCAAGGGCCTGGTCGATCCGGAGATGCTGCGCCGCGCGGTGTTGTATGCCATCGAGCGCAAGCGCGCCGAGCTGACCTCGGTGGATTTGCGTGCCAGCCAATTGCGGGCTCTGGAGAATGCGCGGCTGGAACGTGGTCTGTTGCCCTCGCCGTTGTTGTTCGACAAGCCCGGGGTCGACCTGGTGACCAGGTCGCTTCCCACGCGCCGTGATGCGCTGCTCGGCGGGGACTTCTACGACGTGGTGCAGACGCCCGACGGCACGGTGCACGTGATGATCGGTGACGTTTCGGGTCACGGCCCCGACGAAGCGGCGCTGGGAGTGGCGCTGCGTATCGGGTGGCGTTCCCTGACGTTCGCCGGGCTGCGGGGCAATGACCGCATGCGCCAGTTGGACCG
The DNA here is from genome assembly GCF_056403275.1 of Mycobacterium sp. P2_H7. NCBI lineage: Bacteria > Bacillati > Actinomycetota > Actinomycetes > Mycobacteriales > Mycobacteriaceae > Mycobacterium > Mycobacterium sp. P2_H7. The sequence continues at coordinate 62,419 of NZ_JBFUFU010000004.1, forward strand.
GCTGCTGACGACCGAGCGACCCGGGCGGGGGACGTTCGCCACACTGTGCAGCGTGGCCCTGGATCCCGTGAACGGTGGCTTCGACGTGGTCCGGGCGGGCCACCCCGGTCTGTTGCTGCACGGCGGCGGCGCCGTCGAATGGCTGGAGCCGCCCGCCGGGCCGGCGCTGGGTCTGGGTGCTCGGGAGTGGCCGGTCAACCGATTCGTACTCGACCAGGGCTACGGGCTGGTCCTGCTCACCGACGGCTTGTTCGAAGGGCACGCCGGCCGCGGTGCGCAACGTCTGGGCGAAGAGGGATTGCTCTCCCTTGCCCGCACGGTCGCCGACTATCCCGGACCCGAATTCGTCGACGCGGTGATCTCTCAGGTCGCTGCGCGGGCACAGCCGCAGGGTGGTTTGACCGATGACATCGCGGTTATCCGGGTACAGCGATCTGTCACACCGGAAGGAGATTGCTGATGACGTCGTTGCCCAACAGCAGCGCCATCGACATCCTGCTGGTCGAGGATGACCCGGGGGATGAGCTGATCACCCGAGAAGCCTTCGAGCACAACAAGATAAACAACACGCTGCACGTGGCACACGACGGCGAGGAAGGTCTGGACTTCCTGTACCGGCGGGGCAGGTATACCGGCGCCCCGAGACCGGATCTGATCCTGCTGGACCTCAACCTGCCGAAGTACAACGGACGGCAGGTGCTGGAGAAGATCAAGGCCGACCCTGACCTGTGCGCCATCCCGGTGGTGGTGCTCACGACATCGTCAGCCGAGGAAGACATCCTGCGCAGTTACAAGTTGCACGCGAACGCCTACGTGACCAAACCCGTTGACCTGGACCAGTTCCTGAGTGCGGTCCGGCAGATCGACGAGTTCTTCGTTCAGGTGGTCAAGCTTCCGCACTTCTGACGATGTGGTCCCACTGCAGACGCACCTCGGTGCCCGCCGGTGTGGCGTCCACCTCGGCGCGGTCGGTCAGTGCACGCATCAGGGTGAGACCGCGACCGCGGGAGATGTCGCGCGCCACCGCGGGATCACGAGCGTGCCAACGCCCTTCATCCGATACGGTCACCGCGAGGGTGGCCGGCGGAAGGTAGGCGGCGCGCAGATGCATGACGCCGGCGTAGGGGATGCCGAGGTAGGCGAACTCGGCGGCGTTGGCCAGTGCCTCGTTGACGGCGAGCAACACGTCGTTGGTGCCGGTCGCGTCGAGCGTGAAACATCGCCCCAACCAGAGCGAGAGGTCGGCGCGCAGTAGCGCCGCCTGCTCGGGCGTCGCGGCGACGCCGAGCCGGGAGAAGCTGGCGCCGAACCCGGCGTCGGTCATCGGCACCGGCCCTGCACGCCGGGCGGTCGGTCGGTCATTTCGTCACTGCGGCAAGTGCCTCGTCCCGGGTGGCGTGCAGGTCGATGATGTCGGCGATGCCCACGAGCTTCAGGGGCCGGCTGGTGGCAGGGCCGTCAGCGACCACCGCGAATCGCGAACCGGGCGAGAGGGTGTTGTGGGTGGCCGCGAGTAGACCCATCCCGGCAGAAGCCAGGAAGTCCACCGCGGACAGATCCACGACGAGTGCAGACGGCTGTTTGGCCACGACCGCGTCGATGGCCCCTTCGAGCTGGGGCACCGTGAGCATGTCGACGGTTCCCGATACCGCGATCACGCTGACGTCACCGACACGCTCCTCGGTGACGGCGCAGCGGGAAACGGCCTCCGACTCATTGGTGGCCGAATGGTGCTGACTGCTCATCGTTGCTCTTTCCGAAAGGTTGTACTGCCTCAAAGACACTGCACGCAGTCTATCGGTGCTGATGCCGCATCCTGCCTCATCGGCCACCAGCGGGGGCTCGGGTAGCGGTTTGGTTGCGGTAGTCGCTCAGCAAAAGCGGTCCGCACGGTGCTCGAGCCCGGGGCCTGCGCGTGGAGGTCTAGTTCTTTCCTGGTCAATTTGTCTGTATTTATTTGCTGGATTCACGTAGCATGTGGTGAAACGCGCATGCGACATTGCTGAAATGCAGTTGAGTTCAGTCGGGGGGTCGATGTCTCGGTCAGCGTTGTTGTCGGTCGGCCTCGCGGCCACCAGCTATGCAGTCGTGTTCGCGACGTGGTTGCTGCGGGGATGGGGAGGTCCACCGGTGGTGGGCGTGGTCAGCGACCTGGGCGCGATCGTGGCCGGCGGTTTCGCCTTCTCCTGTGCGGTGCTGGCGTGCCGACGCAGCGCGGGCCGGCTGCGGCGCGCCTGGGGCCTGCTCGCCGCCGCACTGGGGTGCTGGGTGTTCGGCGACAGTGTGTGGGCTCTGTTCGAATTGGTGTTGCACATCGCACCGTTCCCCTCCCTGGCCGATGTCGGTTACCTGCTGTTCTATGTGGGGGCTTGCCTGGCGCTGGTCCTACTGCCCGCCGGCGGCGGTCCGCATTTTCAGCTCCGGCTCGTGTGTGACGGGGTGATCGTGGCCGGGTCGCTGTTCGTCATCTTCTGGACGGCCGGCCTGGGTGAGGTGTTCCGTGGTTACGACATCCATAGCGTCGCGTTCGCGGTGTCGCTGGCCTACCCGGTCGCCGATCTGGTCCTGCTCACGGTGGCGCTGCTGATCCTGTCGACCGCGCGCGCGGGCCAGCGTGCGATTCTCGCGACCTTCACGGTGGCCGTCGCGATCATGACGGTGGCGGACGGCGCCTTCGCCGTGCTCGATGCCCGTGGCAGCTACGTCAACGGTGGACTCGTCGACGTCGTGTGGGTGACGAGCCTGCTCGTGCTGGGTTTGTCGGCGTTGGGCGGCGCCGTCCACCACGATCAGCGGGCGTTCGGAACCATGGCGGCCCCAACGCGTTTCGCGGTCTGGATGCCGTATGTACCGTTGGCTGTGGCCACGATCTGCATGGTGAACAGCCGTGCGTCGGTCCCACTGCTCGCCGCCTCCCTGTCGGTCGTGGCGGCCGTTGCGGGGCGGCAGTTCGTCGCGGCCGACGAGAACAGGCGGCTGTTGCAGACCGTGTCCGATCAGGCGCTGCGGGATCCGCTGACGGGGTTGGCGAACCGCGCACTGTTCCATGACCGGCTCAATCATGCGCTGGCCCTGCATGAGCGGTCACCACGCACCGTCACGCTGCTCTCGATCGACCTCGACAACTTCAAGTCGGTGAACGACTCGCTCGGCCACGTCGCGGGGGACCGGCTGTTGCGTGCGGTGGCCGACCGACTGGTGTCCTGTGTGCGCCCCGGTGACACCGTTGCGCGGCTGGGTGGTGACGAATTCGCGATCCTCCTCGAGGACGGCGCCGAGGATCCGATGTACGTGGCGCACCGCATCTTCGACAGCTTCGACGAGGCTCTGCCCGCGGATGGGCACGTGGTGCTGATACGTGCCAGCGTCGGCGTCGCCCCGACTCGGGGAAAGGGGTGTGTCGACGCCGACACCGTCGTCAAACAGGCGGACACGGCGATGTACTCGGCCAAGCGTAGCGGCGGGGGCGTCCGCGCATTCAGTCACGAGCTGGAGCGGGTCGAGGTGGACCCATCGGCTCCGAAGCTGGTGATCCCGCGCAAACATCGTTCGGCCACTACGCAGTTCACCGCGCAGCTGCGGCACGCCCTGGAGAACGGCGAGCTGTGCGTGTCATATCAGCCGCAGTTCTCGGTGGCGACGGGAGGGGTCGTCGGCGTGGAGGCGCTGGTGCGCTGGCAGCACCCGCAGCGCGGTCTGCTGAGTCCCGACGAATTCCTGCCGATGGCACGGCACAACGACTTGATGGGGGCGCTCACCGACGAAGTGCTGCGGATGACGGTGGACGACGTGACTCGGTGGCGCGACGACGGTTTCGACAGACCCTTCGCCATCAACCTGTTTCCGCCGTTGTTGGGTGACCTCGAGCTGCCCGATCAGCTTGCCATGGCGTTGGCCGCGGGCGGTATCGGCGAGGGTCGCCTGACCATCGAGATCACCGAGGACCTGCTGCTCGCCAACGAGCACTCCGTCCATGAGGTACTCCATCGGCTGCGTCGCACGGGCATTCGCGTCTCGATCGACGACTTCGGCAGCGGGTTCGCGGGTTTGAACTATCTACGCAGGCTGCCGGTGGATGAGATCAAACTGGATCGGCATCTGGTGGCGCCGATGATCGGGGATGCGCGGGCCGAGGCCATCGTCGCCGCGATGATCGACCTGTCGCACACCTTGGGTGTGGTCTGTGTGGCCGAGGGCGTGGAGAACGCCGAAACCGCCGCCCGGCTGGCGGATTTGAACTGTGATGTGATGCAGGGCTACTTCTGCGGGACACCGATGGCTGCGGCGGAGATCCCCACGTTGCAACCGATCTCGGTCAGCGACGGTCATCCCGTTCGCTACGGCCGCTGAACAGTGGCCCCGGCTATCGCCGGTGTACCCGACTGGTCGCGGACGATGAGGCCTTGCTCCTGGAATGCGTCGAGCCAGCCCTGCATCGGCCACCGGCCCCATCGGCGGTGAAAGATCGCGGCATTGCGCAGGATGTCGTCGAGGTGCTCCACGGGCGGTTTCTGCACGGGGTGATGCTGGTGAAAGGCATTCGCCCCGCCCACCCATCGCATCGGCACTTCCGCCGCGGCCGCACGTAGGGCGAAGTCGGTGTCTTCGCCGCCGTACCCGCGATACTCCTCGTGGAAGCCGCCGATCTGCCTCCATGTGTGCGCTGTCAACGCGAACGACAACGACCAGAACAGTGAATAGTCTTGTGTGGCAATGACTTCACTGTCAGCCGGCATGGGCCGCGCTGGGTGCGGCGCGACCAGACCGGGCAGCGAGGCCAGGTCGTAGCCACCGCGCGGGGGTGGATCCAGATAGGTGACGGGCCCGCAGAGCAGTGCATCGGCGTGGTGCCGTTGCTGTGCGATGTCCTGATAGCGCGCGATCAGCTGCACCGACGGTATGCAGTCCACGTCGAGGAAGATCAGCAACTGCGCGCCCGCGGACAGTGCGGCATCGGCGCCCAGGTTGCGGGCCCGGGCCAGGGGCCACGGCGGCTCGCACGGATAGTCGACGACGATGGTGTCGTCGTCCAGGTTGGCGGGCACCTGCGGGTCGTCCATCGCGACCACGACACGCAGATCCGGTGTCACGGTGCTCATCTGCAGCCCCTCCGACTGACGGCGAAGGTGTCGGTGGCGGCCGTGCGCGATGGTGATGACGGACGTTCTCATCGCACGCCGCTCCGAATCCCACAACGATGCGCGGTCCGCTCGACGGCCTCGGCGGCGCGCGCGGCTGCCCCTCGGGTCTGCCATCGGGTCCAGGCGGTGGTGTCGAGTCGCCGCGCCCGGGCCAGGATCTGCGGCCACGCGGTGTCGGTCGGCCACTGCTGCTCGATGATCGCCAGTCCGTGCCGCTCCAGCACCGCCGCGGTGGCGTGCTGCTCGTCGAAGGCGCGCGGTTGGGGAATGACGACGGCAGGACGCCCGGCGACCGCGAGATCAGCGATGCTGCCCTGCCCGGCAAAACTGACGACCACGTCGGCACTGCAGATCTGATCCCACGGATCGTCCTCCCACGAAGCGGTTTTGCCGCCGATCGCCTGCCAGTTGCTGCCGGGCATCACCGGCAGAGTCGCAGCGTCGTGCTCTCGGCGCCCTCCCCGCCCGTTGAGCACCACGACGCCGGTGTGATCGGATTGTGCTGTGCGGGAAGCGCAGAGGCTGCGGCCGTCAAATCGCGAGATGCCGCCGACGTAGCTGGTCTTGTGGCGATGTGGATGCAGCCAGGCCGGTGTGTTGAGCGGTTCGGGCCACGCCGCGATGATGTGGTCGGCCAGCTGATGCACCAGAGCGTGCGGTGCATCCGTCCGTTCACCGGGCAGCGCCACCACGATGACCGGTACGCCCAACAGCCGCAAGAAGGTAGCGACCTCCACGGACACGTCGACGACACAGGCGTCCGGTCGTGCGGTGCTCACCCACTCGGCAATGGCCGTCATCCGGTCGCGCAACCCCGCGTCGTGGTGCGGTGCCCAGTGCACGGCGCCGTATGCGGTGGAGTCGGGTGGGTGGGTGCCCTGGTCGTCACGCGGAAGTGTGACGACCCGAGAAAACGGTGGTGAGGTTGGCAATTCGAGGGATGTCAGCGCCGTCACCGGCTGATTGATGTGCGCCGATATGGCCTTGGCCCTGGCCAGGTGCCCATAACCCTGATGATGAATGTAATAACCGATCATGTGACCTGCTGTCGGATCCGCGCGAAAAGGAAGACAGGCGCGGACACCACACGCAGGCGCCGCACCCTGGTGCAGGGTGGTACCCGCGTGGGGCGGATCGAAACTCAATCCGTTGGCTGCCAACAGATCATCGTTGCCGATGATCGCGCGGAAGCCGGAATGGTGTCGAGGACCGGCGGTATAGTCCCCGTCATGGCCCGGGGTATCGCCGCGTATCGACTGGGCCGAGCCGGTGCGGCGCTGGCGGCGTTGGCCACACTTTTCCTGATCGTGGCAGGCTGCTCGCGGTCCCCTGACGGTGCCGGCAGCCAGCCCGCCGAACCCGGCGCGGGCACGGTCGTCACCGACACAGCGACCGCCGAACTCGACCCGGCTCTGGTGGACGCATCATCCTGGTCGCGGGTGATGACCTATCGCTCCCGGTCCGGTATCGATGACGACAACACGCACGTGACCGGATCGGTGTTCGTGCCGAAAGGCAGCCCGCCCGCAGGCGGATTCCCCCTCGTGGCGGTGGCTCCCCAGGTTATCGGTACCGGAAATGATTGTGCGGCATCGCATTCACCGAACTTGCTGGGCAGCGCGACGGCCGCGGCGGCGCTCCTGCAGGCCGGGTATGTCGTGTTCGTGCCCGATTACCAAGGCCTGGGCGTCCGGGACGGCGCCACCACCTATCACGTATGCGGATTCCACCACGGCCGGATACGTGACCATCGACGGGATCCGCGCGGCCAAAGAGCTGGTTTCGGTGCCGACCTCGACATCGTGGGCGGCCCTGGGCAGCTTCGAAGGTGGACAGGCCGCGTGGGCGGCCAACGAACTGGTGGAGAACTACGGATCGGGTCTGGACCTCGTCGCCACCGCGAGCTTGTCACCGCTGGCGGACTTCGAAGGACTGGCCGACGCCGCGATGGCCGGGACGCTGTCACCGGAGCAGAAGCTGGTCTACGTCGCCTACCTGGCCGCCATGAAGAGCGAGCATCAATACGACGTGGACCTCGACGACTATCGCCGCGGATCTGCCCAGACGAAGTGGGACACCTTGCTGTCCTGTCAAGGTCCCGCCCGGTTGGAGGCGGCTGCGCAGGTACCGGCTGACGACCTGCGACCGTCCAGCCCGGAGGCCTTGGCGGCGCTGAAGGGCTATCTGCAGAAGACAAACCTGCCGCAGGGGCCCACGGCGGCGCCGATGTACGTGATCTACGGCGGCCGCGATCCGGTGCTTCCGGCGGCATGGACCGAGCGTGCCCTGAGCCGGGCATGCCAGATGGGCGATGTCGTCCAGATCGCGTACTGGCCCGATCAGGGGCACCGCGAGATCGACCCTGTCGCCGCGTCCGGTTGGCTCATCGACCGGTTGCACGAGCAACCTTCGGCCAACGACTGCGGCACTTTTCTCGCGGGCAGACCACCGCCGGTGGCCGAGGCGCCGACGGGAGCGGTCGACCGCTCCGACGACGATGCCTCGGGTTCGACGCCCTCGGTCGCCAAGTCGTCCGGCGTTTCCCTGACCAGTGGGTGGCTGCCGGTCTTGATCCAGATTCTCACCGCCGCGGCGGTGGTGTACGCGGTCGGGCGCCGCAGCCGGCACTGGAACGTGCACTGGATTCCCGCGGCGCTGATGGTGGGTTTCGCGTTGGCAGCCGCGGTGCGACTGTTCGTCCAGTTCGAGGGGTGGACCGACCGGGCCGCGTCCTGGCAGTCGGTGTTCTGGGTCGCCGCGACCGGATTCGCCGTCGCCGTCGCGATATTCGGGTGGACGGATGTGCACAGGTGGCGCCGAGCGGTGTCGGTACTCGCGGTGGCGCTGTCTGCCCTGACGGCGGCATTCGCGCTCAACGCCGCCACTGGCTACTTTCCCACCACTGCGGCGTTGTGGCGGCAGCTCAGCGGCGCCCAGCCCGACGACTGGATCGACGAAACGGCGTTGGCGCAGATGGTCCGTGAGCAGGCCCGGCCGGCGGAAGGCACCATGGTGTGGCTCGACATCCCGAGTGACGCGTCGGGTTTCGACCACCGCCCGGAGTTGGTGTATCTGCCGCCGGCCTGGTTCGCGTCCGATCCGCCACCGCGACTGCCGGTGGTGATGATGCTGGGCGGCGAGTTCAGCCAGCCTTCGGACTGGCCGGTGTCCGCCCATGCGGTGCAGACGCTGGACCGGTTCGCGGCCGCACACCGCGGCAATGCGCCGGTGTTCGTGTTCCCGGACACCACGGGCAGTTTCAGCAACGACACCGAATGCGTCAACGGCCCACGGGGGCAGGCCTCAGATCACTTGGTCAAGGACGTGATCCCCTACATCAGCGCCACGTTCGGGGTGAGCACCGATCCCGCTCAGTGGGGATTGGTGGGATGGTCCTCGGGAGGCACCTGCGCATTGATGACCGCCGTGATGCACCCGGACAAGTTCAGCGCGTTCGTCGACCTCGACGGGCAGCTCGGACCCAACATGGGGACGAAACGTCAGACCGTCGCCCGAATGTTCGGTGGCGACGAAAAGGCATGGGCTGCCTTCGACCCCAAGACCGTCATCGAGGAACACGGCCAGTTCCCCGGGATGGCAGCGTGGCTCGGCGTCTCGGACACCATTCCCTCAGAGCACCGGCCGGCGGGCGGCGCCCCACCGGCGCCGGGCGACATCGACGAGTGGGTGCCCTACTCCGAGGAGCACGCCGACAACGCGCGCAAACTGTGCCTGCTGCTCAGCGGGCACGGTGTCGAGTGTTCGGTGGTCGGCTACGGCGGAGCGCACGATTTCGATTCCGCAGCAACTGCTTTCAGTACCGCGCTACCATGGCTGGCCGGCCGTCTCGCCACGCCCGGCGTTCCTCAGCGAGCGCTGCCGGGATCGCCCTGAGTGCGCAGCACCAACAGCTCCCCGTACAGATCGCCGTCCGCCAGGAGCTTGCCGATTCGAGTGCTCTGCCGGTCGGCGAGCTGCCATGTCGGTGTGTGTCCGTAGCGCTGCGCGAGAGCCTGATCCACTTTCTCGACACGCTCGGTCCAGATCGCCGGGATGGCAGGCAGATCCGAGGTGCGCAACCGGTGTTCGACCGTCAGCGACGAATTCACCAGCAGCCGAGCCAATTCGTCGGCCGTCGGAAAGTGATTGTCCTCGACGTAGTCGGGATCGATCGTGGCCTCGGCCACGAAAACGAGCAGGCCGACCCGTCCCGAAGTGCGGATGATGCGTCTCAATTCGCCGAGCAGCGTGCCTTGGTGAGTTGTCGTGCACAGCACGCCCAAGGCCCACGCCGCGTCGAACGTCGCATCGGGAATCGGTAGGGCCGTGCCCACGCCCTGGACCACGTCATGGTCGAACAGTGTGCGTGCCGCCCGGCAAGCGCCTTCCTCGGGTTCGACCAGCACCGTGCGGACGCCCTTCGCCTCGGCGACGTAGGCGGCCGGGCCCCCGACGCCGGCACCACAATCGAGCAGGAGATCTGCCGAGGTCAGCGCCATTCTTTCGATCAGCCAATCCAAGGCGGCGGGGCTACCGCTGCCCCGGCAGGCCGCCGGGATGTAGAAATCCGTTCCGAGGTCGACGGCTGTCCGCGCGGTCCAGTCCGCCACTGTGTCGAACTCGGCGCTGAGGGCCTCACTCACGACGACTCCACCCGGATGCGGCGCCCCACTTCGGCTTTGATCTCGGCGCCGACACGCGGACCCGAGGCGGATGCCAGGCCCGACACGTTGACGCCTTCGACACCGTCGATGGCCAGCAGGGCGCGGGCTTCGGCTACTGCCGCGTCGATCCCTGCCTCGATCGGATCTGCCGCGGACAGCACACTTTCGGTGATGTCCGGGTCGAGCTCGAGGCCCGGCAGGCCTTGGAGAACCGCGGCGGACACGGGGTCGGTGAACACCGCGACGGCCGCGACCACGGGCATTGTCAGGCCGCCAGCCCGGGCCGCCATCATGAACCCGGAGATGGTCGTGGGGGAGGGGACGTGATTGAGCACCGCAAGCTGCGCGCCGGCCCGCTGCTTGTGTACCAGGCGGGCGGGCCGTCCGGAAATCGGTGGTGCGGTAGGGGTTTCGGGCACTCCCGGCACCATGCCCAGTGAGGCGGCCAGTGCGACCAGCCGCGGGCCGTCGAGGTCGAACGTCTGCGTCACCTCCGGCCGGACGTCATAACCCCGGCCGTCACCCGTCACGCAGAACACCGTCCGGATGCCCAGGCTGCCCAGCCCACGGAGCTCCTGCTCCAACACCACCCGGTTGCGATCGCGGCAGGACAAGGTGATCCACGGCTGCACCCCGGAGTCGAGCAGCAGCGACCCCATCTGCGTCGGCGGGAAGTCCGGCTTGTTCTGATGCTCGCCGACCAGCACCGCGTCACACGACGGGGCGAGAACCGCGGCCGTCGCCCTGACATCGTGGACATCGAACGGCGCGCAACTGAAATCGGTCAGTACCAGGGGAGCACGTAACGTCGGGGGGCCCACCTCGAGCCCCGTCCACGGCACCACTTCGGTGAACGCACAAGGCCCCGGACGCATCTCGCATCCGGCATCGGGATGCACACCCCCGCAGGGCCCGAACTCCATCCGTTTCGGGCAGCCCGGCTCCGCGGATGTGCTCACGTCCGTCATGAGCAGGTGATTACCCACTCAGGCGCTGCCACAAGCAGCCGCTGTGTCCGCTACTGCGTCAGGTCGCGAAGCTGCGCGAGGGACTTGGCGAGCAGACGCGAGACCTGCATCTGGGACACTCCAATGCGCTCGGCGATCTGGGACTGCGTGAGATTGTCGAAGAAGCGCATCACCAGGATCGCCCGATCCCGCTCGGGCAGTTTGGCCAGCAACGGACGCAGCGTGGCGCGCGCCTCGACCTGCTCGTACATGGGGTCGTCGTCGCCGATGCGGTCCGCGATGGAGAAGTCGCCATCGTCGCCGCCACCGCCGCTGTCGATGGACTTCGTGGTGTACGAACTACCTGCGACGAGACCCTCGATGACCTCATCGCGGTCCATCCCCAATTCGGCGGCCAACTCGCTCGCCGTCGGCGCCCGGCCCAGCCGCTGCGACAGTTCAGCGCTGGCCGCACCCAACCTCAGGTGCAACTCCTTGAGCCGGCGCGGCACGTTCATGGCCCACGCATGGTCGCGGAAATGTCTGCGGACCTCGCCCATGATGGTCGGTACCGCGTAGGAGATGAAGTCGGAACCGGCTTCCTCGTCAAACCTGTTGACGGCCTTCATCAAACCGAGCCGCGCCACCTGGGTCAGATCCTGCAGCGGTTCACCGCGCCCGTTGTAGCGGCGGGCAACGTTGTCGGCCAGGGGAAGACACCGCTTGACTATGGTTTCGCGTTGCCGCGCAAATGCTTCCGAAGCCTCCGGATGGCGGCGGAGTTCTCGGAACATGTCTGTGACGTCTGAATATTCCGAACTCAAAGCTGCAGACTCGATTGCTTTGCGACAAGAGATATTCCGAGGACCTGGCCGTCGCCGGTCGTGAAGGTGCTGACCTCCTGGGCCAGTGACGTCAGCACATGCCAGCTGAAGCTGCCGCGCAGGACGTCCTCCGGGGAGGGACCGTCGTAGGTGACCGATGCGGCGACGACGAAGCGGTCGTGTTGCGGGTCGATGTGCATCACCAGCGTCGAGTCCGGATTCGCGATGCGGATCAACCAGGTACACACCTCATCCACTGCGATGCGCAGGTCAGCGACGGCGTCACCGTCGAGGCATTCGAACACCGCCACCGTCGCCGCCATGTTTCGCAGCGCGGCGAGGTTCTCGAACTTCGCCGTCACGCTCACCTCGATGCGGCTACCGAGAATGTCGGCTCGGGCCGTTTCTGCTACCACCATCGGCCTCCTGCCATGTGCTGTCCAAGCTATCCCACTCCAGACAAGTCCCTGGTATGGGCCTGCAGGTGCGCTAGACTCCGGATCAGAACCTCCGGATAACGGGCATGACTGGCTGACAACGCGTCTACAGGGGCGTAGCGGTTCCTTCTGGATACCCCCTACAGTCCCGAAAGGGCTTGTCGTGCATTCACTTTTATCGAGTTCGGCTTACCGCATCCGCGAACGCTGACATGGTCGACCGTCGTTTGAAGGGCAGTCGCCTCGGTGCCATCAGCTACGAGACGGACCGCAACTTCGCGCTTCCGGCCCGTCAGATCGTGCGCTACCGCACCCCGGACGGCAAGGAATTCGACATCCCGTTCGCCGACGACGCCGATACGCCCGCCACCTGGCCCTGCCGCAACGGGCTGGAAGGTGTCCTGGTCAACGGCGAAGCCCCGATTGCCAAGAAAGGCAAGCCCGTTCGGACCCACTGGGACATGGTGCTCGAACGCCGCTCGATCGAAGAACTCGAAGCCCTGTTCAAGGAACGCCTGACGCTCATCGAATCCGCCCGGCGCCGGAAGTAGCCTCAGCTCAGCGGTGATCCGGTCGACGGGCCGACGCGAACAGGTTGATGCCCGTGCCTTCGCGCCGGATCTGGACGGGCGCGTGGCCGAACTCCGATTGTGCGAACAGGTCCACCAGGTTCTGCGGTGAGCGATGGATCAGTTTCCAGTCCAACAGGTGATCCATGAACGCCCGATCCGGATTGTCGACGTCGAAATTGCCGAGAAGTGCCGTTCCGCCGGGCCGCAGGCACTGGTAGATCCAGTCGAGCAGCCTGACCACGAGGTGATCGGCCAGGTAGTCGATCAAGCCGATCGAATAGACCAGATCCTGCGGGCCCAAGGTCAGTGTGTCCCGTCCGAGCGCCAGTTTGACGGCGTTGGCCTGCACGAACGACACGCGGCCGGTGACGCCGGCATCGGCCGCGATGCCTTGGGCGTATGCCAATGCCTGATCATCGATGTCCAGACAGGTGGCGTCGATCTCGGGGTGGCCGGTCTCGGCGAAGATGTCGAAGATCTCGCGAGCGGGTCCGCACGCCAGACTGGTGATCGCGATCGTCCGGTCGTCGGCCACTCGTGCGGTATCGACGATGAGGTCGCGCAACAACTGCCTGCGATTCTTGACCGCGCACGAGGCCGGGATCCCGAGAAACCAGCGGTCGATGTACGGACCCAGCCGGCGTACCCCGTCCGGTTCGTCGTCGTACACCATCTGCAAGGTCAAGAAGTCGCCGGCATAGCCGCGGGGTTTGGTGTACGAGCGATCGATCAGCGTGCTCAACCCCAGGTAGGGATACGCCTCGCCGTGAACGTAGGAGCCGAGCGTGTCGGCGTGCGGGGCACCTGCCCGCAGATGCACGCGCACCTGCTCGGCGAGGGCATCGCAGGCGGCGGTGACGCGGGCCTGAATCGCCTCGCCGGACCACCCACCGTCGATGATCAGTTTGTCCGCGGCCGCCATCGCCGCCTTGAAATCCGCCGTGCCCCGGACCATCGGATGTGTGATGCCGGCACTGGTGAGCGGAGCTGCGTCGGTGATTGTCACACGCCGATTGTTTGGCTGCTCTTTGATACCGAACTGAGTAGTGCGGTACTCGATTTCGTCCTGCACTCCGAACCGATCGGTCGGCTGCATTGCTGGCGGCCGTCGCAGCAAATCGGGTCAGTCCAGGTCGGCGAGAGCCCTGCGGGCGGCTTCCAGTTCGGCCTCCAGGGTGGCGACCTTGGCGGCCTGCTGGGAGCGCGCCTCTTCGATCACGGCGTCGATCGGGGTCGACAGATCCTCGTGCAGTTCCCTGGCAGCGCGGGAGACCGCGGCGGCGGCGACCGCGAGATCGCGGGCCAGGTAGGAGGTGCCCTGCTTGAGTTCGGCGCGCCATTCGCCGTCGGCGGTACCGGTGACCGTGAGGGTCAACTCGAGCGTCTTGGTCTTCCGGCCGGTCGCCTTTTTGGCTGCCGCCCTTGGCTTTTCGACGGCAGGTGCGGGGGAGTCGGGGTCGGCAGCCAACGGGGCCGCCACCGGAGTGTCCATGGTCGTCGTCATCCGACAATTAGAACACACGTTCGACTCTTGGTGTCAACCTCTACAAAGGTGATCGAGGGATTCTGTAGTGTGAGAATCGATCTCGACCGAGGGTGACGGCGATCCCGATGAAAATCTGACCGAGAAGGTTCGGGTAGGCCGCCATGCGCTCCAGCGCGCCCGCGTGATCGGGCACCGTGACCGTGAGCATGAGGACCGTCCCGGTCGCGCCGACCAACCCCGCGGCCGTCAATACGCCGACGGCCACGATGCTTCGCCGGTGCCTGCGCGCCAGCCACGCCGCTGCAAACAGCAAGAGGTTCCCGGCGGGGATGCACATCCCGGCGCCGATGCTGTGCACGGTTCGTGCCGTATCACCGTGAAATACGCCCGCAAGCACCATCCCCAGGCCGTATGTCACCGACAGCACCATCAGTGCGACGCGCAACGGTCCCGCGGGCTCCCGTCGCGACAGGGCGATCGCCGCGGTCGCCGTCAACACGCCGTTGAGCACGAACGCCACGCTCATCACGACGTCGTACGGCGAATGCCCGATCTCCAGCTCGCTGATGTAGTTGCGGGCGTAGGAGTATGCCGGTGAGTCCCACGCGGTCGCCACGATGGCCTCGACGACTAAGAAACCGGCCCCGGCGGAAATCAGCGCCGGCCCGGGCCATCGGGCCCCTGTGGCTGCGATGGCTATCCGGACGTCGCCCGGCGGGCGGCGGATTCGCTGCGCACCAGTTCTACGCTGTCGCCGACGTCGACGGTGACAACGGCCGTCGCCGCGAACAGGCCGTAGAAGTCGTCCGTGCGCGCGAATGTGTGCGCGCGGGCGAACAGCGGTTGCACGTCGAACACACGCACTTGGAGCTTCTCGCGGGTGAGTCTGCCCAATTCCCGGCCCGATTCGGGGTCGGTGATCATCTGATCGGACTCGGAGTGCACCGCGAAGACCATGCCCGCGGTCACGCCCGCCTGCGCGCCGCGATTGATGACGAGGGTGTAGTCGTCCTCGACGAAGGCGACCTGACCGCAGAGGGCGTCCTCGTTCACGACGCCGCCAGGGAATTGCTCTCTCGCAACAGCGATTTCGCGGCCGAACCGGCGCGGATACGCGGCCGTGCGTTGTGGTCGTCGACCGACAGCAGTGCGTCGATGTGGCTCGATTCGTCGTGCTCGGTGCCGAGCGTGAGTTCGACGGCCGTCTTGGCCTGGAACAGTGCGATCATGGCGTGCTGGTGGCGCTCGGCGCCGAAGGCGTTGAGCGCGAACGTGAGCTTCTTGTCGACGTATTCGACCGACCGCTGCAGTTCGGTCGCCGGAACTTCCGTGGGCGCGCTCTGCGGGCCGGCGGCACCTTCTCCGATGAACCAGCGGTGCCCCAGCGCTCCCAGGGCGATCGAGCTGACCGGTATCACCACGACCATGCAGGCCAGGCCGAACGAATTCGGCAGCGTGATCGCCCCGACGATGCCCAGGAGCATGAGGATGCCGGCCAGGGCCAGCACGCGCACCGTGGACGGCACCGCCGCGATGGCGCGGACGAGGTGGCGCATGACGTCGGCGGCGTAGTGAGCGACGCCGGCGATGAACGTGGCGCCGCTCTTGCCGGCTTTCACCGCGATCCGCCCCACCTGATCGGCGTGCTGTCGAGTCACCGGAGACTTGGGCGTCGACCAGGTTCGCTGCCGCGCAGGTGCGTCGGCTTTGGCATCGGCCGCGTCCGCGGTCGTCGGCTCATCGGAACTGCCAGTCACATCTGCATCAACAGCCACATGGGTATCATCCCGCGTCGGGCGGCCGATCCCGGTCCGGCACGCCGAGGAACCAACATGAACGCCTGGCGATTCACCGCACCGACGACGCACGCTCGCGCTATGAATCAACGGTGAGCACCCACGTGAACCTGACCCCGCAGGAAGAATCACTGATCGCCGAGAGCCATCCCGAAGCGCTGGCGCGCATGGACGCGAAGGCGCTCAAGGAATTGCAGAGCCGGCTGCGGCAGGCGCGGGAGAAGAATTTCAGCCTGTTGCGTCGTCAGGGTGCCGCCCGGGTAGAGGCCGAGGGCGCTCGCGGTGCGGCGCAGCCCGCCAACGAGAAGCGCGAAGAAAAGATCGACGTCTTCCACGATGCGCTCACCCGGGTGGCCGAACGACTGGAGACCGTCGGCGACGAATAGCCGAATCAGACCCTGCTGGTCACCTCGGTCAGCGTCCGGTCCAGGTTGTTGAGCGCCCGCACCGCCGCGCGGACGGGTCCGGGCGGAATGTCCGAGGTCGTCATCACCTCTAAAAGCATTGCCGTGGTGGGTTTTTCCGGTGACTCGGTATCCTCGCCCGCGACCATCTGCTTGACCCCCGCGACGGTGGCACACACGTGATCGGCCGCCTTGCGCAGTGCGATGGCGGTCGCCTCGGGCGGTGCGCTCGCGGGATCCGCGCGCGCGGCATTGACTCCGGCGCGGGCCAAGGCGTGCGCCGAGCGGTTGCCGGCCTGTAGGCCACGGACCAGACGCTGCACGCCGCGCCGACTCCGCACCGCGGGCCCCATCTGCAGCGGCTTGCCGGTTTTCACGACTTCCTGCAGGGCGTTGTCGAGGCTGCGGGTCTCGGACACCAGGTCGGTCTCGCGGCCGGGGACGAGCACGGACTCGATACCGGCATCGATCACCTCGGTCAGGCGATCGAAGTAGTCGTTCGCCTTCTCGACGAACGTCGCCCGGGTGCCGGTGCTGAAGACGAAGTACGCCGAGGCGATCCCGACCGCGCCGCCGGCCGCTGTCTCGGCGATGCGCAACTCGAGGACCTGGACGCTGAAGTTGCCGAGCAGCCCGTACAACATCGCGAGCACGACGGTCACGAAGAACGTCAGCCACGCGTAGGCGATGGTGACCAGATAGAACGCGCAGAACACGCAGAACACCAGCACGATGATCTGCGCGGGTGGGTTCTGCCCGATGAGCGTGGCCAGCAGCACGCCCGCCACCACACCGGCGATGGTCCCGACGATGCGGTGGCCCACCCGGGTGAGGATCTCGCCACGAGTCGAGACGCCCGTGAACACCAGGAAAGCCGTCAGCACAGCCCAGTACGACCGATCGGGCGAGATCAGCTCGCCGAGAAGGGTGGCGGCGCTGGTGGCGACGGCCACCTGAACCGCAGCTTTGGTGCTGGGATCCAGGCCCGAAGACTCCTCGTCCGTCGCTGTGTCGGGGTCCGGCTCATCGGTGGTCGCGACCCCCAGGGCGTTGGTGGTGATGTGATGAATGGCGAGGTGCGCCTGCACGGCCCGGTACGCGACGGCCGTGGCGATACCGGCGGGGGCGGACATCTCGGCCCGGTCCGCCGCCGCGGCGGCGCTCTTGCGGGCCGCGCGGAGTTCTTCCTCGGACGGTTTGTCCTGCAAGCACATTCGCAGGGCGATGATCGCGTCGACCAGGCCCCCGGTCCAGTCTCCCGCCGAATCCAGCCCCCAGAGCAGACCCGCCAGCTGCTCCACCGAGATCTGCGCGTCGAACACGCGCACGGCCAGTTCGTCGCTGGTGACGCTGAGCGTCTGCGCGGCGTCATGCCGGTCCAGCCAGTCATCGATCATCAAGCCGGTTTCGCCGAGCCGGTCCAGCCTGCGCCGCACCGCGAGCACGTCATGCTTCTTGCGGTCCTTGGTCACCGCGTCCAGCACGGTGATCGAGACGCCGCGTAGTGCCCGCACCAGGTGCAGAACCTCGGCGCGCGGACGGTCGGGGAAGACGAGCATTCGCACCGACAGCGTTGCGGCGATGCCAACGCCGATGGCCGCGGCGAGGATCGGAATCTGCGCGGGCGTGGCATGGATGAACAACGCGAAGAAGTAGGACATGAACGCGACCATTCCCAGCGCGTTGCCGCGCGGTCCGAACCGGCGCACCCACACCGCGGCGAACAGCACGGCGATGAACCCGACGTCGGCCACCCAATCGAAGGGGGCCAGGATCGCGGCCAGCGTCACCGCGCCCACCGCGGGGAACGGCAACAGCAGAGTGGTGATGACGCGGTCGTGTTGGTGCTTGTCCTTCACCGCCACCGACGACTGCATGGCGACGATGGCGCCGAGCATGGCGATGGTGATCGGCTGATGGGTGAACCGGGTGAATGCCAGCAGCGCGATGATGGCCAGCACCAGCGACAGCGTCGTGCCCGCTGCGCTGCGCAGCCGCAGCCTGCCCGGGTCGGAATCCACGATGAAACGCGCAGCGCGATCGCGAAGCGCTGACGAGTGCATCGCTCGATTGTGCGTCACGCGGTTGCGGGCGCGCCGCTAGCGCTGCATCGACCCCAGGTAATAGGTCTCGCGTCCGGTCGGGTAGCCGCCGCCGTCGGTGGCGATGTGCACATGGTCGAAGTGGTTGGCCGTCTCATTGCCGTAGTCCGCGGTCCAGCTCGGTGCGCCGATACCGGGATAAAAGCCCTGCCGCCAGATCACGTGCAGCACACCCCACCGCTCGGCGTTCGCCAGTGCGTATCCGGCGATCTGGTTGCCGAGTTCGATGCCGGCGTCGGAATGGTAGTTCGGGATCATCACGTCGATGGCCAGCCCGTTGGGGTGCCATTTGAGTGGATCCTGCCGGAATCCGCCGATGGTCTTGATCTCCGGGAACATCATGCTGATGGCGCGGGCCACCCAGATGGTCTTGACCTGCAGCCCGCTCTCCGGGGCGATACCGGCTGCCAAGGGGTAGTCGAACACCCGGGCTTCCTCGGGCGGGGCACTGGCCGCCAGTAACTCGGCCTGGGTGGTGGTGACCGTCGGGGACGGTGCGGCCGCCACCGTTGTCGGGCTGTTCTCACCCGCGGAGCCGGTATCCGGTGCGGGCGTGGTGTTCTGGGCATACACCATGGCCGCGGACACCGTCAGGGACGCCGCGAGCGCGAGCCACCGCCCGGCCCATCTGGGCCGGCCGCCTGTCCGTAGCTTCACGCCCACGAACAGCACTGTAATCAGTGCGCCCGGCAAACATTGGATGTTCGCCATCTCTGGTTCATGGTGTGGCGGCACGCTGGGCGACCTCGGCTGCGGATCGCCCAAAACTGTGTGATGTCTGTCAGCGCCGCGTAGCCTCCAGTCTCGAATATCGGATCGGAGAAGTCTTGTGAAGACGGTCAAACAGGTATGCCTCGGTGTCGCGATGGCGGGCGTCATCGCCGGTGCCGGATCGGCAGCGGCGACCGCGCAGGCGTGGGCGGACACCACCGATCCCGGCGCGAACAGCGCCAGCGGAGACTCACCGGGCGGCGATACCGGTCACAGTGCCGGCGGTGGAACCGCGGCGTCCGCTCCCAAGACCGACGCGGACACGCCGGACACCACGACCGAGAGCACGGCCACGCCAACGGATTCCCCGCCGAAGACGCGGAGCACCACGCGGGGGGACGCCGCTGTCGGCACGCCGAAAAAGAGTCGCACACCCGGTGAAAAGGTCCGCAAGACAACGGAATCGGGCACTGCAGCGGTGGCCGCCCCGACCCCGTCCACCCGCAAGAAGGTGTCGCTGGACGTACCGGCAGCCAAGCCCGAAGACCCAGCCCCAACGCCCGCGGTCGCCACCGCGAGTGTCGGCGCGCCGGTCGAGGTCAAGGTCGTCGAACCGGCCGTCACGTCGGCGCCCACACTGGACGTCGCCGCACCCGTCACCCCGGCGCCCGATCCCGACCCGTTGCCGCTGCCACTGCCTGCCGTGCCGGCCACCCCGGCAGGTCTGAGCAGTGCCACCGCCATCACGATGACCTCCCGCAGCCGCAACATGAGCACCAGCGCGGGCGACGCCGTCGCGCAGATCACCGCCGCCCCGACGCAGCACGTGTTGGTCATCGGCGTCGACGGCACCAGCCTGGGCCGGCTGCTGAACAACGTCGACGGGGGCAACAACGAGAACTTCCTGGACCTGTTGGACACCAGCACCTCTGGTGCGTCGAGCATTCAGGGCCACACCACCATCTCCAACCCGTCCTGGACCACGATGCTGACCGGCGTGTGGGACACCAAGAGCGGCGTGATCAACAACATCTTCAACCCGCAGGTGTACAACGTCTGGCACACCGTGTTCGACCGGTTGGAAGCCTGGAACCGGAGCACCGTCACCAAGTCCATCGCCGACTGGGACGTGATCACCGACATCTCCAGCGCAGGCACCTATGGTGCGGACCAGTCCGTGCTGATCCCGCGGGTCCCGGGCGACACCAACTGGTCGCAGACCGATACCGAGGTGGCCAACGAGACCGTCAAATCGATCCTGGGCGTCGATGCCGGATATGAAGACGTGCCGAACTTCCTGTTCAGCTACCTGGTCCAGGTCGACGAGGCCGGCCACGCGCACGGCGGTGCGTCCACCCAGTACACCGACGCGCTGACCCGGACCGACGAGAATCTCCGATTGATCCTGAAGGCCGTCGCCGACCGCGAGGATGCAACCGGGGAGGACTGGACCGTGCTGGTGGTCACCGACCACGGCCACCAGCCGCAGCTGGGATTCGGCCACGGATTCCAGACGCCCACCGAGACAACGACATTCGTCGTCGCCGACGGACCCGACTTCGGCAATGGGAAAGTCAACCTGCAGTACTCGATCGCCGATGTCACCCCGACGATCCTGAGTCTGTTCGGTGCGCCGCTGTCCAACGACTTCGACGGGGTGCCGCTGACCTCGCACGGCCCCGGCGTCGTTCCTACCGACGGGGTGACGGACGCACTCAAGGACGCGATCGCCGATATCGGCTACCCGGACCTCGGCACCCAGGTGCGCCTGAGCGTGCGCACCATCTTCGCCTCGATCCCATACTTCCTGAACCAGTTCACCGACCAGATCGTCGCGGAGCTGCAGGCCGTGGCCAATCAGGGCATCTTCCTGATCAGCACGATCGCCCAGATCGCCGTGCTGCCGGTGCAGTTCGTGGCCGACGTGCTGTTCCAGACGACCAACGTGCTGGGCAACCTGATCGGTCTGCTGACCGGCGCCGGGGTGGTCGGGCCCAGCCACACCGACCCCGAGCCGTTCCTGGTGCCTGACAACGCGATCCTGGTCTGAGGGCGCGCCGTGTCCCGCACCGATCGTGCCGCGCTGGTCGCCGGCGGCATCCGCCTCGCCTCAGGGGTGTCCTTCCTCGTTGACCCCCTGCGCGCCAACAAACTATGGGGTGAGCCCAACGCTCCGGGTCCGTCGGCTCGACTGCTGCTGCGGTCCATGGGCTACCGCGACGCACTGATCGGCGGACTGCTGTTGACCGCCGGGCTGCGTGGCCGCGACACCCGCGGATGGTTCCTGGCCTCCGGCGGTGCCGACGCCGCCGACCTGCTCGGCGGCCTGCCCGTGCACAGCGAACTGACGCGGGGGCAACAGGTGATCGGGCTGGGCGGCGCGATCGTCGGCATCGGCGTCGGCCTGTGGGGCGCCACCCGTCGTCGCCCGGCGGGGAACGGGTCGCAGGGCGCGAGCTAGGGACTTTGGTCCTTCGAGGAGATTGCCTGCGGCAGGCGAATCTCCGGTGTCCGCTCCGTAGCGTTTCGGACATGACCTACGTGATCGGAAGCGCCTGTGTGGACGTCAGGCACAAGTCGTGTGTCGCCGAGTGCCCCGTGGACTGCATCTACGAGGGCGCCCGCACCATGTACATCAACCCCGACGAGTGCGTCGACTGCGGTGCCTGCCGGATCGCCTGCGAGGTCGACGCCATCTATTACGAAACCGACCTGCCCGAGGACCAGCAGCCGCACTTGGCCGACAACGCCGCGTTCTTCGGCGATGTGCTGGCCGGCCGGGATCAGCCGCTGGGGGCTCCCGGCGGTGCCGCCGAATTGGGGCGCGTCGGGGCCGACACACCGCTGATCGCCTCGCTGCCCTAGATTTCCTCCCGTTTTCGCTCGCCCTGACCACATCGGGTAGTCCTACTCATCCCCGGGCGCAAGATGTCGGGCAGGCTGACCCTATGGCGCTCACCGAACCCGTGAACACGCACAACACCACGGCCCTGGCGGGCCGTGACCGTGCCGTCGATGTCGCCCGGCTCGCCGCCCTGGTGGTGGTGATGTTCGGGCATTGCGCACTGCTGCTGGCCACCATCGACACCAGCGGTCTGCGGATCGGCAACATCCTGGGCGAACTGCCCTGGCTGGCACCGGTCACCTGGGTGGTACAGGTGATGCCACTGTTCTTCCTGGCCGGCGGCGCTGCTGGGTACCACGCCTGGCATCCGGGCCGAAATACTTGGGGGACATGGCTGTTCACCCGGGCGCAGCGGTTGTGTCGCCCGGTGTTCTGGTATCTCGCGTTCTGGACGCTGGCGCTGCTCGTGGCGCGCGCCGTCCTAGGAGCGGAATCCGCAGCGGGGTTGGGCCGTGAATGCGTGGCGCTGCTGTGGTTCCTGGGGGTCTATCTGGTGGTCCTCGGCTTCGTCCCCGTGCTGACCAGGCTGCGCACGCTCGGCGGGTTCGCTTCCGTGCTGGTCGGCCTGTTCGTCGCCACGTGCGCCTTCGACGTTTTGCGCTTCGCGCTCGGCACCGACGAGGCCGGGTTGGCCAATTTCATCACCGTCTGGCTCATTCCGGTCGTCATCGGCGTGGCGTACGCCCGCGGGCTGATCCGCCCGGTCGGGGCGTTGGTGACGGCGGTCGTCGCGTTCGCCGGCCAGGTGCTGCTGGTCGCGGTCGGACCCTATGACGCGTCCCTGGTGGTCACCGGCACCGAGCGGGTCTCCAACGTGTCGCCCCCGACCACGGTGCTGGCCCTGCACTGCATGTGGATGTCGCTGGTGTTCGTCGCCGCCGCGGGACCGATCCGGCGCTGGGCGCAGCGCCCCCGGGTGTGGGCCGTCGTCGCGACGGGCAACGGGGGAGCGATGACGCTCTATCTGTGGCATATTCCGGCCATCGCGGTGGCCATGTTCGGCCTGCACGCCGTCGGACTCGATGCCTATGACGTGCATGCGCAGGGTTTCGTCGGAATGCTGGCGTTGCGTGCCGTGGTCTTCGCCGTCGTCATGGTCATCCTGTTCACGCTGCTCTCCCCGCTGGAGCACCGCCCACTGCCGTGGTGGGACGGCCATGCCGGCGCCACCGGCGGACGTTCGGTGGCGGCCGGGGTGCTGGTCTGTGTGGCGGGTGTCGCGCTGTTGCTGATGGCGAAGTTCGGACTCAGCGGTGTCGAGGGCTTCGCCGCGCTGGCCGCCTTCCTGGTGGCGGCCGCCACAGCCAGGCTCGCGGCCCGAGTCCGGCCCGGGCTGCCGGAACCTGTCGCAGCCGTTCGGTAGGGTCCACCGGGTGAGTCAGAGCGCCGTACACATCGTCAAGTCTGTAAACACCCGTCTCGCTGAGGAACTGGCCGTGGCGGAAGGCCAGGTGGCAGCCGCCGTGGCGTTGCTCGACGAGGGGGCGACGGTGCCGTTCATCGCCCGTTACCGCAAAGAGGTCACCGGAAGCCTGGACGACGAGCAGCTTCGCAACCTGGAGGAACGCCTGCAGTACCTGCGGGAGCTGGATCAGCGGCGGACGGCCGTGCTGGCCTCCATCGAGGAACAGGGCAAGCTGACCGACGCGCTGAAGGCCGCGCTGCTCGCCGCCGACACCAAGGCCCGGGTCGAGGACATCTACCTGCCGTACAAGCAGAAGCGGCGCACCAAGGCCCAGATCGCCCGGGAAGCCGGCCTGGAGCCGCTGGCCGACCGTCTGCTGACCGACCCGGCGGTGGTCCCCGAGGACGCGGCCGCCGCGTTCCTCGGTGAGGGCGTCGCCGACGCCGCCGCCGCGCTGGACGGGGCCCGGCACATCCTCATCGAGCGGGCCGCCGAGGACGCCGAACTGGTGGGTGAGGTCCGCGCGAAATTCTGGGCGGACGGCACGCTGAAGACTCGCCCGTGGTCCGACGATGCCGCGAAAAATGCTGCCGCACAGAAGTTTCGCGATTACTTCGAGTTCGCCGAGCCGCTGGAGAAGATGCCCTCGCACCGGGTGCTCGCGGTGCTGCGCGGCGAGAAGGAAGAAGCGCTTGCCCTGACCTTCGACGCCGGCGAGGACGAGGTCTACCAGGCCAGGGTCGCGCAGTCGCTCGGCATCGACATGACCGCGACAGGTCCGGCCACGCCCTGGCTGACCGCGACGGTGCGCCTTGCGTGGCGGACCAAACTGATGATCTCGGCGTCCGTCGATGCCCGAATCAAGTTGCGGCAGCGGGCCGAAGAGGAAGCGACGACCGTATTCGCGCGCAACCTCAAGGACCTGCTGCTGGCGGCGCCCGCCGGCACCCGCACCACCCTGGGGCTGGACCCTGGCTTCCGGACCGGGGTGAAGGTCGCCGTGGTGGACGACACCGGCAAGGTGGTCGACAGCTGCGCCATCTTCCCGCACCAGCCGCAGAAGCAGTGGGACACCGCCAAGGCCACCCTGGCCGCGCTGGTGGCCCGTCACGGCGTGCAGCTCATCGCCATCGGGAACGGGACCGCCTCCCGCGAAACCGACGCTCTGGCAACCGAACTGATCGCCGATATTCGTTCCGCGGGAGCCCCGGCGCCCACCAAGGCCATGGTCAGCGAGGCCGGCGCATCGGTGTATTCGGCCTCGGCGTACGCCAGCCACGAACTGCCTGACCTCGACGTCACCATCCGCGGCGCGGTCTCCATCGCGCGCCGGTTGCAGGACCCCCTGGCCGAACTCGTGAAGATCGACCCCAAGTCGATCGGTGTCGGGCAGTACCAGCACGACATCACCCCCGGCACCCTGGCCCGCAGCCTGGACGTCGTCGTGGAGGACGCGGTGAACGCCGTCGGGGTGGACCTCAACACCGCGTCGGTGCCACTGCTGTCCCGGGTGTCCGGGGTGACCGAATCGCTCGCCGAGTCCATCGTCGCGCACCGGGAGAAGGTCGGCGCCTTCGCCAATCGCAAGGCGCTGCTCGAGGTTCCGCGTCTGGGTCCCAAGGCTTTCGAACAATGCGCGGGCTTCCTGCGGATCACCGGTGGAGACGACCCGCTGGACGCGTCCGGTGTACACCCCGAGTCCTACCCGGTGGTGCGGCGCATCCTGGATCGCGCCGGTGTCACCCTCGGTGAGCTGATCGGCGACGCGCGGTCGCTGCGGTCGCTCAAGCCGGCCGAGTTCGCCGATGACCGCTTCGGGATCCCGACGGTGACCGACATCCTGGCCGAGCTGGAGAAGCCCGGCCGGGATCCGCGGCCCGCATTCTCGACCGCCACGTTCGCCGCCGGGGTCGAGAAGGTGGGCGATCTCAAGGTGGGCATGGTCCTGGAAGGCGTGGTGACCAACGTCGCCGCGTTCGGCGCATTCGTCGATGTCGGCGTGCACCAGGACGGGTTGGTGCACGTGTCGGCGCTGTCCGACCGGTTCATCTCCGACCCGCACGAAGTGGTCAAGTCCGGTCAGGTGGTCCGGGTGAAGGTTCTCGAGGTCGATGTCGAACGCCAGCGCATCGGGCTGACGCTGCGGCTCAACGACAATCCGCAGGCCGGGCAGGGTAAGCGGCCCGAGCGCGGAAACGCCGGTCCGCGCCGCGAAGGCGGTGAGCGCCGCAACCCCAACCGGGGGAGCCAGGGCCGTCAGGAGGCCCGGCCGGCCGCCGGTTCGATGGCTGATGCGCTGCGCAAGGCGGGCTTCGGCAGCTGACGCAACAGACCGGTGACCGGTCGGTGAACATCCGGTGACGGATGGATCCGATCTCGGGTGGTTGCGGGACGGCATCCCGGGTACACAACCCGCAGGTAACGCAGTCTTGTACGAAGCGGATGGTCGCATTACGACATCAATTCGGGCTTTTCGTCGAGATGCCATGCCGAAGCGAGCAAACTAGGCTCGGCGCGATTGACGGTTGGCCGGTGTGAATGACGTGACAGGAGTTGGGCCAGGGGTGAAAACGGTACTGGGTCTATCAGTGACCGCAGCCGGTGTCGGCTGGGTTCTGGTCGACGGCGCAGCACCCGAATCGCCCACCCTCGACGACGACGCGTTCAGCGTCTCTAACGTCGATGACCTGCACACCCGCGCGCTGGCGGCAGTCCGCGGCGCACAGTCCATCGCTGCCGCAACCGGCCACGAGATCGAATCGATCGGCGTCACCAGCAGTGAGGACACGGCCGCGCAAGCGGTGCAGTTGATCGCCACCCTCAAGGAGTCCGGCTACGGCGACGTGCGCTCGGTGCGGCTGGAGAGCACGACGTCGACGCCCGGCGACAGTGCCACCCGCACCGCCGCGGCGCGCGCCGTGACGCTCACCGAGGCCGATCTCTCCGTCCTGCTCGACGACGAACCGAGCGACCCGGAACCGGACGACTCCCACAGCGAGACGGGTGAGCTGCCGGCCGATCTGCCGACAACGCGTTTCACCCCGGCCTACGACGCGGCCCGCGCCGTGGCGACCGACTCGGTGCCTGCTGCCGCAACGGGGGGCACCGTTCATCGGCTGCGCAGCTGGGCCCGGGATGCCTCGCCGGCGCGGCTTGCGACGATGGCCGGTGCCGCCGCCGTCACCGCGGTGATCGCGCTGCTGGCGGTCGGGTCTCAGTTCAGTGGGCCGGACGCGCCCGACCCACTGGTCACCTCCGAGCGGCAAGCCAACCAGCCCGTCAGCCCCGCGGCGGGAACGTCACAGATTGTCGGCTCCACTCCCGCACCGGCGCCTGCTGCCCCGGCCCGCGAAATGGCCGTGCCCGAGCAGCCGGCCTCCGAGCCTGCCGCCGCCCCGCCGCCCGTGTATTCCGAGCCGATCATCCCGCTGCAGGCCGGGATCCCGGCGCCCATCGCCGTCATTCCGGTGCCCGAGCAGCTGCCCCCGGCCCCCGCTGCGGTGCCCACTCCCGCGCCCGAAGCGCCTCCCGCGCTCGTCGAGCAGGCTCCCGGTCCACTGCCCGGCCCGGCTCCGGCGGCAGTCCCGGCCGCGCCGGTCACCCCGCCTGCGGCCGTGCCTGCCGCGCCCGCACCCGAGCAGCCGGTCGTGGCGCCGCCCGCCGAGGCCGCACCGCCCCCGCCGGTGGATCCTGTTCAGGCCGCGATCAATTCGTTGTTCCCGCCGCCCGCGCCGGCACCCGTTCCCGCGCCGGCACCTGCGCCCCTCCCGTAGGGCGAGAGCCGAGTTCCACTCAGCGCATGGTGGCGAGGTTTCGCCACAGATTCCGCAGGCTGTCGGTGCCACCGAACAGGGTGGTGAAATGCGTGGAGTCGATCAACACGATGTCACCCGCGCGGGTGGTCGTCGGCGGCATCCAGACCAGCGCGTTGAATTCGGTGTTGCCCGCCGCGGTGTACGGGTGCGGGCGGTGCGGATCGACCACCTGGCGCCCGAGCACCCGTAGGTCGTCTCCCGCCGGCCTCGTCAGTTCGTAGTGCGGGAGGTGGGGGTGAAAGTTGAAGGTGGTGACGTCGGCCAGCAGGCCCGCGGCGTCCAGATCGGGGAATCCGGTGAGCGGGGCGATGTCCTTCGTGCCCTCGACGACCGCCGGGCGCAGTCCCCAGATGTTGTGCACGGGCACGTCGAGCGCCGTCATCAGGGACCTGGTGTATGCGCTGAACCGCTGCTGACGGGGCACCAGGGGATCGCCGTGGTGTGCGTATTCCATTTGGCGTTGCGCGACGTCGTCGGTGAAGCCCACATCGTGGTGGGGTGCGAGCAGCAGGCAGGTGCCTTCGCGCTTCAGCCATTCGGTGATCGCGGCGACCTCTGCGGCGGTGGCGTCTTCCTGGCCGAGCAGGTGGTCGAGGCCGAACACCATCAAGGTGTCGGTGTCGGCGAGGATCCGCTCATCGATTTCGAGCTTGTAACCGGCCTGGTCGATGCGCTGGAATACCGCCACCTGATGCCCGGTGGATTCTTCGGCCAGTGCCTGAAAGTCCAGTGTGGAGCGGTGGAACAGTTCCAAGGTGCCCGCGATGCCCTGGAGAAAGCTCGCCGCGTCGTACTCGGGTTTCTCGTAGGCGGGCCACGCCGCGTTGCGCACCTCGGTGATGGTGGAGAACCGGTTGTACAGCTCGGCCGGATCCCGTTGCGACTCCCAGGGATAGCTCCACGTCCAGTAGATGCTGATCCGCCGCCGCCCGTCATGCGGACGGGCCCGGTGGGTCTGGTTGTAGGTGCGTGGCGCGCTCATGACTTGTCCTCGCTGTCGAGTGCGGCCAGGTATCGCATGGCCGAGATGCCGGGCATGAAGAAGTATGCGCCACCCGTGAGTGTCGTGAACGCGGGTATGCCCTTGTGCACCTTGCGGATCGGCCGCTTCGGGACGGTGTAGTCGAGGGTGCCGTCCTGGGTGCCGCAGATGGGGTCGTGCTCATTGCCGAGTTCGTGGAACGACTTGTCGTTGATCCAGACGTTCTGCGCGAACTCGAACTGGCGCACCAGGTCCGCGCAGATGATGAACGCCGCGATACCGCGATCCACCCCGTCGTCGGGTGCGCCGTCCGGCAGAGCCGGGCCGTAGGTGGCGCCGCGGCGGATCATCCGGCGCCGGTTCATGTAATGCGCGGTGTCGCGGGGATTCAGCCGGCGGGCGTGCGAGCCCAGCGGGCACGCGTAGCCGAAGGGATCGTCGTCTTTGTAGTTGAAGTCGTTGTTGCGCATGGGATCGGCGCCCAACTCGGGGTCGTCCCTGTCCGGCGCCAGCACCAGCGGGGCGCCGCTGCGCCAGCGGCCCATGAACTTGGCCGCGAGCAGTTCCTCGTCGTCGGGTGTCTGCGAGTTCTCCCGCAGGTAGTCCCGGAACACCGCGACATGCTCTTCCAGCCGCCGGTAGGCCATGTAGCTCCCGTTGCGGGACAACACATCCGGCTTGGGCAGATCGCCCACCGGTCCGTTCTCGTCGGGGTAGCCGAGGATGAATTCGCCGGGCTCCAGCGGGTCACCCGAGCCGGGAGTCGGTTGCTCACCCGAGCCCTTCATCACCGGTTGCGACAGCCGGTCACGGAAACCGAAGTGGTCGTGGGCGTAGTTGAACGGCGGTGTCGCGTTCAGATCGAGATGCGACAGGCTGCGCACACCGTCGGTTCTGGCGAGTAGATCGTCGTGTGCCGCGAGCGATCGGGCGTTCTGCTCGTCGTTGCGGGAGAACAGGATGGCGATGGCATGGAGGTCGTCCCCGGCGAGCCCGCCCACCCAGTGCTCGGGGGAGTTCGGTCCGGTGTCGCCGAGAATCTTTGCCCGCGAGACCATTCCCTCGCGGAACGCGTCGGGGAAGGTGGCCAGGGACTTGTCGTCCACACCGAGGGCGCGCAAACCGTTCCACGTGAACGCCAGGGTGATCCAGCGATCCGACTCCTCCATGGTCGACACGGCATCGGCGGCCGACTGCACGAGATCCACCAGCTCTGACAGCCAGGCCCGTCCTCCTGCCGCTGTATCGAAGGTCAGGAACTCGTAGCGCCCCGTGATCGCCGGGGTGCGAGTGAGCAGGATGTGCTGGATATCGTCGAACTCGAGCACCGGGTTCTCCATCAGTTGAGGGGTGAGCCCTTCGCCCATGCCCAGGCCGCCACACGCCAACCGATGGCGAGCCTGCGCAGCGCCACGGTGAACACCGCGCCGGTCTGGGTGGCGGTCGTTCCGTTGAGGTCGAACGTCATGGTGGCGGGCGCCACCACGTACGCGCTGTCACCGGTGACGTCATTGTGCAGTGGTGCGCCCAGCGTCACGTGATACCCGGAGGCGTTCAGATGAACACCCTCGGTGAGTACATCGCGGTACCAGTCTGCCGCGGCGGTGGGGCCCATCCACAGGTGCGGGGCCATGCCGTCGAGGATCGAACCGTCCGGAACGAAGGCGGCCGTCATGGCGTCGACATCGCCGGCGTTGAACGCGGCCAGATAGGCCTGTACCGCTGCGAGCGGGTTGTCGCTCACTGCATCTGATCGAGCATGGTGGAGAAGGCGGCCTTGAGCTTCAAGGCCTTCTTGATCTCATCGGCCGTCACGTACGGGTATTCGCCGTACTCCAGGAAGCTGGGCACCTGATGGTCGCGGACGAACTTGATGAACGCCTCCGGGTTCTCTTTCCAGTCCTCCGGGAACCCTTCGAGATTGGTGAACACCGTGGTGATACCGGTGGCGCTGAACAGCTGCACCGCGTCCTCGGTGTACTTGTCGAAATCGGTGTCGAAGATGCCCATGTACTGGAAGTGCAGGCCGGAACCGACATCGAACAGATTCCACCGCAGATAGTGCAACTTCAGCGGCGCCAACGCCTCCGGGCTGGCCTTGATGGTCTCTTCGATGGTCTTGCCGTACGCGCGGACCACGTCTTCGCGGCCCTCTTTCACCTTGGCGATGATGGAGAATCCGTGGCAGGCCGGGGTACGGGGATAAACCGGCCCGTAACGCCCGCGCTCCTCCTCGAAGTAGCCCTCCGGGGGAATGGCGACTGCCGCCGGTTTGGTCCAGTCATGTTCAGCTGCCATCTCGACCTCCGGTTTTGGGCCTGCGATCCGCCGCGAACATTAGCACCCGCCGTGAGCCCGTACCGGGCAGATGGCAGGATTCAGATCCGCGCCGGCATGCTGTCCCAACCGCGTACCACCGACGAGGACGAGAACACCGCCGCGTCGAGGTCGACCTCCCAGTGAACTCCCGGACCTTCGGCTCCAGGGCATTGATCTTGCGGGGGGTGAAGGCCCGGGACAGCCCTGAACTACGAGTTCACCCTGTTCCTGCTGCGCAACCCCGCGGCCAGTGAACGCGTGGCCGCCCAGCGGCTGGAGACCATCCGGTCATTGGCCGACTACATCACGAAAGGTGTTGCGCGCCTTGGTAGACCTTGCGGATCCCGGCCGAGCCGCTGGCCAGGGTGCTGCTGGCTACCAATGACGGGATCACGCTGGCCAGCCACCTGGACGGCGAGGACCTCTACGGCACGTTCCTGCAACTGGTGAGGTCGAGCGTCGGGCCACCCGTGGAGTGACGCACTGAAGCGTAGTGTGTCTAACTATGGCACGCACAGACAACGACACTTGGGATCTGGCCTCTAGCGTCGGCGCGACGGCCACGGTGGTGGCCATGCAACGCGCGATGGCCACCCGTGGACCGCGCCCTCTGATCTATGACCCCTACGCCGAACCGCTGGTCGCCGCGGTCGGCTTGGAGGACTTCACCCGCTACGCGCGTGGTGAGATCGACACCGACGGCGCGCCGTTCGACGTGCACCGGATGTCGGACGGGATCGCCGCGCGCACCAAGTACCTCGACGATTTCTTCGCCGACGCCACCGCGGCCGGCATCCGGCAGGCCGTCATCTTCGCCTCGGGCCTGGACGCGCGTGCCTACCGGCTGCGCTGGCCGGCAGGCACGACGGTGTTCGAACTGGACCAGCCGCAGGTCATCGAATTCAAGACCGGGGTACTCGCCGACCAGGGGGCCGTGCCGGCCATCGCGCACCGTCCCATCGGTATCGACCTGCGCGACGACTGGCCGGCAGCGTTGCGGGCCAACGGCTTCGACCCGGCCCTGCCGACCGCGTGGATCGCCGAGGGTCTGCTCATCTACCTGCCGGCCGACGCCCAGGACCGGCTGCTGGAAAATGTCACCGCGTTGAGTGCACCGGGTAGCCGGATCGCGGCCGAGAATACCGGGACCATCACTGCCGACGAGCTCACCAAGATCGGCGAGCAGATGCGGGCCGCGCAGGAACAGTGGCAGGGCAAAGGAATCGACGGATTCGGCGCCGCGACCGAGATCGACATCACCGAGCTGTTCTACGCCGGTGAGCGCACCGAGTCCGCAGTGTTTCTCGGCGACCGCGGCTGGACGGTGAACCTGCACAAGAGCTCCGAGCTGTATGCGATGTACGGGCTGCAGCCGCCGATCGAGGGCCTGTCCGCGTTCGGCGACATCACCTACCTGACCGCCGTCCTGGGTTAGCAACCGATGGCCTGGACCGACGGCACCGACCACACCTTGTCCGAGTTGATACCCGCCGAACCGGCGGTGGTGCGGGCCTTCTACGCCGACCTCGTCAACATCAAGGTGGTGCACCCACTGGTGGTGTCCGTGCGGCCTGTCCGGCGCCGCGACACCCCCGGCGGCGGCTACCTGCAGGTCTATCGGGTGCAGGACCGGATCCCGTTGGGCCGCACCGTGTTACGTGCGACCTACACGGCCGAACTGTACGTCCCCACGACCGGTGATGTGCTGACCGAGGCGCGCCAGTTCCCCGGTGTGCGCCTGTTCGGCCGGGTGTCGTTCGAGGGTGGGGCCGACGGCACCACGCTGACCGAACGCCTGCACATCACCGCGCCGGCACCGCTGGCCGGATACACCGTGCGGCAGGCCGTCGCCGCGCACACCTCGATGCTGACCGGGATCAGGCGGCACTTCGAGCCGTCGAGATGATGACCTCGGCGGGACCCCGCACCGCGTAGTTCATCCCGTAACCGACCGGACCGTGCACCCGCCATTCGGGCAGCGCCGTCAGGAGTTCCTCCAGGAACACCTGGCCCTCCAGCCGGGCCAGGTTCATGCCGAGGCAGCTGTGCATCCCGAAGGCGAAGCCCAAGTGCGGCAGCTTCTTCCGGAACACGTCGAACCGTTCCGGGTGCTCCCAGCGCTGCGGATCGCGGTTGGCCGCCCCCAGGAGCAGGGTGAGTCGGCGGCCGTCCGGAACGCCGATGCCGCCGACGCGGGCGTCCGCACCGATGGCGTCGCGGAACACCGAATGGCTGACCGTCTCGTGGCGGTGCACCTCCTCGACCGCGGCCGGGATCAACAACGGATCCTCGGCGATCGCCCGGCGCTGATCCGGGTGGGCCGCCAGGGTCACCACGATCTGGGCCAGCAGTTTGGCCGTCGTCTCATTGCCTGCGAATACCAACTGCGTATTGCTGGCCACGATCTCCTGCTCGGTCATGTGCCGGCAGGCGTAGTCGTCGCGCACCATGGTGGTGATCAGGTCGGTGCCGGCGAAGGACGGGCAGCGGCGCCGGTCGATCTGCGTCCGGATGTAGTCGTTGAGTTCCGCGGTGGCCTGCTCGCCGACGGCGATCAGCCGTGCGCCGCGCTCGCCCGGATTGGTGTATCCCTCGGCCGACGCGCCCATGGCGTCACTCCACGCGCTGAACCGGTCGACCATGTCCGGCTCGATGCCGAGCATGTGCGCGATCACCTCGGTCGGGATGCCTCGGGTCAACTCGGTGACCACCTCGACGGCCTCGCCGGCGGCCAGCCGGTCCAGCACGGGGGTCAACCGGCGGCGCACGACGTCGGCGATCATCGGGCGTAGCGCCGCGAGCGTCCGTGGCCGGAAGTCGTCGGACCAGATGTTGCGGATGTCGTCGTGGTGGCGGCCGTCGTAGAACTCCATCGTGGGCCCGCCGAACACGCCGGCCTGCTCGTCCTGGCCACGTTCGGAGCCGAATACCGTTGGCGTGGTGAGGATTGTGCGTACGTCCTCGAATCCGGCCACCATCCACCGATTGATGCGACGGTTGAACACCACCCCGCCGAGATCCCGGATCTGCTGGTAGATGTGCCACGGTTCGCGGACGAACCCAGGATCGGCGACGTCGAAGTCGAGGTCCGGTGCCTGCGTCACGAACGACCTCCCGCCGGGTTCGGCAACCTGCCACCCAGGTTGACAATAGTATGCGATTCTGTAACGCATGACGGTGAATTTCAGGGACCTCGGCGCCGAATTGTCGAACTGGGGCCGCTGGGGCCCCGAGGATCAGCTCGGCACCTTGAACTTCATCACGCCCGCGCACATCCAGGCGGCCGCCGCGGAGGTTCGCACCGGCCGGGTTTTCCAGCTGAGCATTCCGGTGGGCAAGAGCGGACCGCAGAGCGGCATCGGAGGCCGGATCAATCCGGTGCACCTGATGTCGATGGCGCCCCACGACTGGTCCGAGCCGCACGGGGTCCAGGTGTCCGACGACTGGATCATCATGCCGCTGCAGTCCGGAACCCAGTGGGACAGTTTGGCGCACGTCGCCTACGACGACCGGATGTACAACGACTACCCGACCGACGAGGTCAACGCCCGGTTCGGTGCCCGCAAACTCGGTGTTGAGGTGATGGCCGACAAACTGGTCGGCCGGGGCGTGCTGTTGGACATCGCCCGGTTGCACGGCGTGCCCTGGCTGGACGGTGGCTACGCGATCACCCCGGCCGACCTGGAGGCCGCCGAACGGGCGCAGGGTGTCACGGTGGGGGAGGCCGACTTCCTGTTCTTCCGGACCGGTTGGCGGGCAAAGCTTCTCGCAGACGGGGCCGACGGCTGGATGAGCACGGAACCGGGGTTGAGCATGGACTGTGCGCGCTGGCTGGGCGACCGGTCGGTGGCGGCGGTGGGCTCGGACAACTGGGCCATCGAGGTGTTGCCGAGTGAGCCGGGCAGTGGGCCGGGCTCGATCGTGCCGCTGCATTGCGTGCTGATCCGGGACATGGGCATGCCGCTGGCCGAGATTCTCGACCTCGAGGAATTGGCCGCCGACTGCGCGGGCGACGGCCGGTGGAGTTTTATGCTGGTGGCCCCACCGCTGCGGATCACCCATGCGGTCGGGTCCCCGGTGACGCCCATCGCCATCAAATGACCGCTTTCCAGTACCGGCTGCGCACGTCCACACCGCTCGTGAGCGTCGAGGACTACCGTGCTGCGGCGCGCCGTGCGCTGCCCAGGATGGTGTGGGCCTATCTGGACGGGGGCGCCGAGGATGAGCGGACGCTGCGTGCCAACCGCGCCGCCTTCACGAAATGGTCACTGCGGCAACGGGTGCTGGCCGGTCACGCGCACGCCGATATCGGCACCGAACTGTTCGGTGAGCGACTCGACATGCCCGTGGTGCTCGCCCCGACCGGTTTGACCGGCCTTGCGCACTGGTCGGGCGAACTCGGTGCGGCTCGCGCGGCGGAGCGGGCGGGTGCGCGACTGGCGCTGAGCACCGCGTCGTCGTACTCCATCGAAGAGGTCGCGGACGGCACCGACCGCGACCACTGGTTCCAGCTGTACCCCTGGGGCGAGCGCGCCGGGTTCATGGACTCGATGCTGGACCGGGCCCGCGATTCGGGATATCGCACCCTGGTGGTCACCGTCGACGTGCCGGTGCAGGGCAATCGCACCGGAGAGCGACGGACCGGGATGGGCCATCCGCCGATCCTGACGCCGCGGCGGGTGGCCGACGCCGCGCTGCGGCCGCGCTGGTGGTTCGGCCTGCTGCGGCATCAGCGGATGACGATGCGCAACGTCACTGCCGTCCGCGGCGCTGCGGGGGCCGTCGACGGCGTGGGGGTCCAACAGCGCCAGATGCGGCCGGACCTCACCTGGGCCGACGTCGCCGATCTACGGCGGCGCTGGGACGGGCCCTTCGTGGTGAAGGGCATCCTGGATCCCGCCGACGCGGCCCGGGCTGTCGACATCGGTGCCGACGGTGTGGTGGTGTCCAATCACGGTGGACGCCAACTCAATGGCGCGCCCGCGTCGCTCGATGCGCTGCCCGCAGTGGCGGACGCGGTCGGTGATCGCGTCACGATTCTGCTCGACGGCGGTGTCCGGACGGGCAGCGACATCGTCACGGCGCTGGCGCTGGGCGTCGATGCCGTGTTGATCGGCCGGCCCTACCTCTATGGTCTGGCGGTCGACGGTGCGGCGGGAGTCGGTGCGGTGCTGGGGATCCTCGCGGCGGAGATGCGCCAGACGCTGACCCTGATGGGCGTCGGTGGCATCGCCGAACTGGGGCGCAATCACCTGCTTTAGGGTAGCGCCATACTGTAATGCTTACGGGATGGCATACTCGCATCCATGGGCGCGCAATCTGCGGTGTATCCGGGGGCGGACCGGATGACGAAATACCAGCTCGACGTGATCGGCGTCGACGCCGCCGACGTGGTGCGCTCCGCGGGTGGCTGGCTGTGCGACCGGGTGATGGCCGGGTGGGACGTCCAGGTGACGTTGACCGAGGACGGCGATCTGCGAGCGCTGCACATCCTGGGGCTGCGGATCGGTGAGCGTCGTGAGGAGCCGGTGGCGCTGGCGGTCGCGGGTGGGCTCGGCGTGCAGGTGCAGGCGGCGCTGACCCGGGGTGGCGCGGAGGTCATGGTGTGGGACGCCGACCGGCTGACGGGCTTGGAGCCGGTCCGGTATGTGCTCAGTTCGGCCGCACGCGCCTTCAAGGCGCAGGCGCTCGCGGCGGCGGGCCTGGATCCCTCGCAACTGCGGCCCGTCGAGGTGTTCCGCTCCCGCCGGACCTAGGTGCCTGCGGCGACCACACCGGTGGCCACGGATTTGGCCCAGCGGTAGTCGGCCTTGCCCGCCGGTGACCGCAGGATCTTGGTCTCCCGGATGAAGGCCTTCGGAATCTTGTACCGGGCCACCGAGCGTCCACACACCTCGGCGAGTTCCTCGTCGGAGGCCGAGGCGCCGTCGGCCAGCTGCACCACCGCCACGACTTCCTGGCCCCAGCGTTCGGAGGGCCGGCCCACCACCACGACGTCGTACACGCTCGGGTGCGCGGCGATCGCCCGCTCGACCTCTTCGACGAAGATCTTCTCGCCGCCGGAGTTGACGGTCACCGAGTCGCGGCCGAGGAGTTCGATCCTGCCGTCCGCCAACATGTTCGCGCGGTCGCCGGGTACCGACCAGCGCACCCCGTCGATGGTGGGGAAGGTGCGGGCGGACTTCTCCGCGTCGCCCAGGTAGCCCAGGGGAATCAGGTCGCGGCGGGCCAGCCAGCCGCCACCCTCGCCGGGCGCCAGCACGCGGCTGAAATCCTCTGCGACGACGGCGGTGTCGGATTGAGCGGTGAACGTCGCAGCCGGCGTCGGTTCGCCGGCCGTCGAGTACGTGCTCATCTGCGCACCGGACTCCGAGGCGCCGACGGCGTCGAGCAACATGATGTGCGGCAAGGCCTTGAGGATCCGGTCCCGCACTGTCGGTGACAGAGCCGCGCCGCCGTTGGTGATGGTGAACAGGCCGGACAGGTCGTAGTCGCCGGTCTCGATCTCCTCGATGAGCGGACGTGCCACGGCATCGCCCACCACGGGGATGGTCAGCACCCGTTCGCGTTCGGCCAGCCGCAGCACGTCGGCGGGGCGCAGCCGTTCGACATCGTCGGGGATGACGAGCTTGCCGCCCATCGTGATGGCGTTGTAAGCGGCCCACTGCGCGGCGCCGTGCATGAAGGGCGGGATCATCAGCATCGCCAGGGCGCCGCCCGCGGTGCGTGCCTTCTCGGCGAGTTCCTCGTAGGAGGCCAGCGCCTGATCGCTGCCGAACGGGCGCCCGCCCATCGAGGACAGGAAGATGTCGTGCTGGCGCCACAGCACGCCCTTGGGCATCCCGGTGGTGCCGCCGGTGTAGAGGATGTAGAGGTCGTCGCCGGAGGCGTTGGGCAGGCCGCCCGCCGGGGCCGGCGTGCCGATCGCGGCCTCGTAGTCGACCGCACCGGGCAACAGTTCGTGGCCCGACTCGTCGGCGACCTGGATGAGGACCTGCAGGTGCGGGGCGCGGTCGCAGATGGCGGCCACCCGCGGCGCGAATTCGGCGTTGTAGACCAGTGCGCGTGCCTTGGAGTCGTTGAGCAGGTAGACCAGCTCTTCCTCGACGTAGCGGAAGCTGACGTTGTACGGGGCGACCCGGGCGCGGTAGCTGCCGATCATCGACTCCAGGTACTGGTTGCCGTTGCGCAGGTAGATGCCCAGGTGGTCCTGCCCGGACTGGTGCCCCGGCAGCGCGGCGCGTTCGGTGTGCGCGCCCAGCCCGGCCGATGCCAGGAAGTGCGCGAATCCGTCGACCCGGGTGTCGAACTCGGCGTAGGTGTAGCGGCGGTCGCGCCACACCAGGAACGTCTGGTCGGGGACGGCTCCGGCCACGGTGCCGAAGACGGAGGACAGGTCGAAGGTGACGCCGCTCATGACAACAGACCATACATGGCGGCTTCTATTGTATGGTCGATGTTCGAGAAGTTGGCGCGACGGTCGGAACATTCGACGTCGCGCGATGTTGACTTGACTCTTAATCACATAGATCTCGTCTCACGTTGCGTGTCTCAGACCCTCGATGCCGAAGGTGCTGGCAGTAATTGGAACCGGCATCCCATGCGGCTCCTCCACGGGCGCGGCGCCGAGGCCTCCGGCCGGGCAAGGATCACGAGTGGGACTGCCCCCGGTTTGGTTGATTCTGATGTGCCCTGGGTTGCATGGAGTCGGTTTGCTTGACTTCTGGTCACGACATCCGCCGAAGGAGCCGTGTCCGTGCCCAAGCGTTATCCCGAAGAGTTCCGTCGACCTTGTCGCCGCCGGGCGCCCGATCGCGCAGATCGCCGCCGATCTGAATATTAGTGACCAGGCGATCTACGGCTGGCGCAAACAGGAGCTGATCGACACCGGCCAGCTTCCCGGGCTCAACCGCGCCGAACTGGCCCAGCTCAGTGCGGCCAATAGACGCATCCGCGAGCTGGAGACTGAGGTCGCCATCCTCAAGAGGGCCCGTGAGCTGCTCAGGGAGCCGAACGACCCAAAAGGCGGTACGCGGCCATAGCCACGATGGCCGCAGAAGGACTTCCGGTGCAGGTCGCGTGCCGGCTGTTAGACGTGACCGACTCTGGCTACTACGCATGGCGATCGCGGGCTCTATCGCAACGAGCGCTTCGCCACGCCTGGCTGACCGAGCAGATCCGTGCCGTGCATACAGCCTCACGGGGCACCTACGGTGCCCGCCGGGTTCATGCCGAACTGACCCTTGGGTTGGGTCTGCAGGTCGGCCAACCAGGTGGAGATGCTGATGGCCCGCGCGACCATCAAGGGCTTGCCAGGTACCCGTCGTCCCCGGCCCCGTCACGAGACTCCTACGGCGACTGATCTGGTCGAGCGGATGTTTACTCGTGACGCTCCAAATCGGTTGTGGGTCACTGATATCACCGAGCATCGCACCTATGAGGGCAAGGTGTACTGCGCCGTGGTGTTGGACACGTTCTGCAGGCGGGTGGTCGGCTGGTCGATCGATTCGAGTCAGACCGCGGCGCTGGTCACCAACGCGCTCAGCATGGCCATCGCCAACCGTGAACCACAGTCCGGTGGGATCATCCACTCCGACCACGGCGTGCAAGGCGGATTCAATCGGTTGTCGCAACACCGGCTTGCTGGAGCAAGGCTAGCTGGTCGTTGAAGGCCTCCGCGGGCGTCTTCCAGCCGAGTGTCTTGCGGGGTCTGGTGTTGAGTGCGTGAGCAACGGCTTCGATGTCTTCTGCGGCCCATCGGGATAGGTCGGTTCCCTTCGGAAAGTACTGCCGTAAAAGACCATTGGTGTTCTCGTTGGTGCCGCGTTGCGAGGGTGATTGCGGGTCGGCGAAGAAGACAGGGATGCCGGTCTCGACTTTGAACTGGGCGTGCGCGGACATCTCCTTGCCGCGGTCCCAGGTCAGCGAGCGAGTCAGTTGATCAGGCAGAGTCGACATCGTCTCGGCGAGTGTGTTTTTCATGGTGATCGCGCCGTAGCCAGCCAGGGCTGGGCCGTTCTTAATCGTGTGCTTGTGCCGGCAACCTTGCTCGCGGGGCAGGTGGACGAGCATGGTGAATCGCGTGGTGCGTTCGACAACGGTGCCGATGGCTGAGCGCTCCAGTCCGATCAGGAGATCGCCTTCCCAGTGCCCAGGAACCGCGCGGTCAGCCACTTCTGCGGGGCGTTCGCTGATCAGCGTCTCCGGTATGACGTGCGCCCAGGCCTTGCGGCGGGAACGCTCCCGTGGCGCGCGCAGCGCGCGCCCGGTGCGCAGGCACCAGACCAGCTCGCGCTTGAGCGCGCCGCGGCCTTCAATGTAGAGCGACTGATAGATCGCCTCGTGGCTGATACGCATGGACTCATCATCGGGGAAGTCGAGTCTGATCCGGTTGGCAATCTGTTCCGAACCCCATGCTTGCACCCACGCTCGGTCCTTGCGGTGTGGCTTGTTAATGCCGGTCCACCGAGGCGGTTGCGGCCCGGCCACGATCGAACCGTCGGGTCTGCTGATCTGACCCGACAACCGTTGTTGGACATAGGCATGCAGCCTCGGATTGGTGACCAGTTTTGCCGGTTTCGGGCGCTTGGCCGTCAGCTCGGCCTTCCACTGCGCAACCGACGCGCGGTACTCGGATGTGTATCCGCGAGTGGCAGCGTTGCGGCGCAGCTCACGCGAGACCGTGGAGGGATCTCGACCAATCGCTCGAGCGATCTGGCGCACCCCAGCGCCTTGGACCCGCAGCAGCGCGATCTCCTCGCGCTCACGAAACGACAGGTAGCGCCCCGACAATGGCGTCAGATCGAACGGTGGCATACCGCCAGCGTTATGGAACCACCGCTGCCCGACCGGCTGCGACGCGCCGACAGCGAGGGCAGCGACCGCCGGCAACGACCCCTTGGCGATCTCGATCCAAAACAGCCGCTCGGTCTCGCGCTGATGCGGCGGTGCCCCTGGAGACTTCATCGCACGACGAAAAGCGCGATCTGCTGCTTGCTGCCGACGAACCATCGAACACCCCCAAATCTCAGGGTGTTGCTTCGACCGGTTGAACCTAGTCAATTCACCTCCTGGGCCTTCACCGACCGCGCCAAGCGCTCAGGACTGGTGCCGTCGATGGGTTCGATCGGTGACTGCTACGACAACGCGATGATCGAATCATTCTGGGGCAGAATGCAAACCGAGCTACTCAACCGCAAACGCTGGAAGACGAGAATCGAGCTTGCCAACGCCATCTTCGACTACCTGGAGATCTTCCACAACCGCCAACGCCGCCATTCTGCTCTCGGCATGCGCACTCCGATAGAGTTCGAACTGCTACACCAATCCGCCCAACCCGTGGCCTGAAACCAAGTATGGCGACACCACCGAGCCCAGGGCGCATCAGCGAGTCAACTAAAGCGGGGGCAGTCCCGAGCGTTGACGTTGCTGACCAGATCGCCGCGAGTAGCCCCGTGCGGTACTCCGATAGCCTTCACCTGCATGAGAACTGCGGTTTACCCGGGTTCGTTCGACCCGGTGACCAATGTCCATCTCGACATCATCGAGCGGGCCGTGTACATGTTCGATTATCTGGTGGCCAGTGTGGTGGTCAATCCCAGCAAGGATTGCCGTTTCGGCGTCGAGGAGCGCGTCGGGATGCTGCGTGAGGTGCCCGCGGATCTTGGCAACGTGCGCGTGGACTTTTTTCACGGCCTGACCCTCGACTATTGCCGAAGAGAGAAGTTCACAGTCCGGGAGTGTCGCCGTTGGCTTCGGTCAAAGATGCCGACCTCGTTTAACCTGTCTGCGTTTGTCTTCGGTGCGCGAGCGGGCATTTGACGGGCCGTATCGGATCGGCCACCATTCGAGTGGCTAAATCACCAGGAACTGGCGCTACTAGAATCGGAAGGGGCACAACGTTGACAGATAACTCATTCGAACTGGATGACACCGCGGATGTTTCTGCCCGCGCGCAGGTCCCGCATCGCCTCGTTGATGTCGTCGAGCTTGTATTTTTGCGTGACGAGTTCATCGAGTTTCAGCGTGCCCGCCTCGTACATTGACAGCAATCTCGGCATCGCTTCCCGGGGGTTCATCTCCCCATACAACACACCCTTGAGGGTCTTACACGAGCTGACCATGTCAGGCAAGATGAGCGGCACCATCATGTCTGTCACTTTCGCCATCCCGGTCAACACACAGGTACCGCCCTTACGCAGCAACATCATCGCCACCATGATCAGATCCGTGGGTACCACGCCGGGGGTCAGAACTACCCGGTCAGCCATGACGCCCCAGGTGAGTTCTTTCACCAGGTCCAGCGCCGCTCCGGCGTCGATTGCGGTGTGGGTGGCACCGAATGTCGGTGCCACATCGCGTTTGAACTCATTCGGATCGACAGCGACGACGTACTTGGCGCCGGCAGCCTTGGCGCCCTGGACGGCGTTCATGCCTATTCCACCGACTCCGATGACGACGACCGTGTCGCCTACCTCGGTGCCTGCCGCAACCGATCCTGACCCGAACCCCGTTGTGACACCGCAAGACACTAGTGACGCGGCCTCCAGCGAGATCCAGTCGTGGATCTTGACCAGCGACCGCTCGGAGGCAACCACGTACTCGGAAAACGTACCGACCTGCATCATGGCCATCAGGTCCTCGTCGCCGAGATGGCGACGCCGGGTGTGGTCGGTGGTCATATCCTTGCTGTAGATATCGGCGCCCACGTCGCAAAGGTACGTGTGTCCGGTGACGCAGAATCGACAGCTGCCGCATGCCGGAAAGAACGAGACGGCCACGTGGTCACCGGGTTTGAGCGCTGTGACGCCCGGTCCGACCTCTTCGACGATGCCCGAACCTTCGTGGCCGCCGAGCATGGGGAACCACTCGGGCACGGCCACCCCGGCGGCTCGCATCATTTCTTCCATGTCTGCGCTGGGTACGCTGTCGCCGCTGTAGAAATGTTCGTCGCTGTGACATACACCCGCATAAGCCATCTTGACGAGTACCTCGCCCGCGCGGGGCGGGTCGAGTTCGACCTCGGTGACTTCCCAGTCGATCCCGACGCCACGCAGTACCGCTGCTTTGGATTTCATGATGCGGGCCATCCCACCGTCTTGGTCTCCGTGAACATATCCAAACCCTCGGTGCCGCATTGCCTTCCGGTACCGGACTGTTTGTAGCCGCCGAATGGCGCGTCTGCGCCGTACCAGACGCCGCCGTTGATGCCGAGTGTTCCGGTTCGGATACGTGCGGATACGGCTTTGGCCCGCTCCAGGTCCGCGGCGTGGACGACACCGGACAGGCCGTAGATGGAGTCATTGGCGACCTGCACGGCTTCGTCGTCACCGTCGAATGCGATGACTGAC
Source organism: Mycobacterium sp. P2_H7 (assembly GCF_056403275.1). Classification (NCBI taxonomy): domain Bacteria; kingdom Bacillati; phylum Actinomycetota; class Actinomycetes; order Mycobacteriales; family Mycobacteriaceae; genus Mycobacterium; species Mycobacterium sp. P2_H7. The sequence goes on from NZ_JBFUFU010000004.1 coordinate 105,279, forward strand.
AGCACAGGCCCGAAGATCTCTTCCTGTGCAATGGTCATCGAGTTGTCGACGTCGGCGAATATCGTCGGCTCCACGAAGTAACCCGTGGTCAGGTGTTTGGGCACCCTGCCGCCGGTGACGACTCGGGCCCCCTCCTGCTTGCCTTTTTCGATATACCCCAGTACTCGCTCGTGCTGTCGCTTGGAGACCAGGGGCCCCTGCAGTACCGAGCTGTCGGTCGGATCGCCGTACTTGTGCTTCTCGATCGCGGTCTTGACGATTTCGACGGCCTTGTCGTAACTGGTTCGCGGCACCAGCAGCCGTGTCGGGAACGCGCATCCTTGCCCAGCGTGCATGCTGATGAAAGCAGCCCCTCCGACAGCTTTTTCGATGCTCTCGTCATCGAGCACCAGGTACACGGACTTGCCGCCGAGTTCGAGAAAAGTCTGCTTGACGGTCTCGGATGCCGCAGCCATGATGCGCCGACCAGTGGCCGTCGAACCGGTGAAGGCCACCATGTCCACCAGCGGGGACGTCGACAGCACTTCACCGACAAGATGGTCTGATGACGGCACGACGTTGAGAACGCCTGCTGGGATGTCCGTGTGCTCGGCGACCAGCCGTCCGATGCGGGTGGCGTTCCACGGGGTGTCCGGGGCGGGCTTGAGCACCATGGTGTTGCCCATCGCCAGGATGGGGCCGATCTTGTTGAGGATGATCTCCAGCGGGAAGTTCCACGGGGTGATGACACCGACAACACCGACGGGCTCTTTCCACACCTCACGGGTGGCCATTCCCATGCCGAACGCGTCTTTGTCGGGAAGGGTTCGCTGCCAGGGGTATTGGCCGATCATGTCGGCGGGCCAGGTGAGCGCCTCGCCCAGCGGCACGTCGAGTTGCGGGCCGTAGGTGCTCAGCACGGGACAACCGACCTCGGCGACGAGTTCACCGCGCAGTTCCTCGCGTTCGGATTCCAGAGCAGCCTGCAGCTGACGCAGGCCTGCCGCCCGGAGTTCCGGGTTGCGTGACCAGTCGGTGTGGTCGAAAGCATGACGGGCCGCTGCGACGGCGCGCTCCATGTCGGCGCGGGTGCCGTCCGCAGTCGAGCCAAGTACTTGTTCAGTGGCCGGATTGATGTTGTCGAATTGGCGTCCTGTTTCTGAGTCGACGAGTTTCCCGTCGATGAGTAGCCGAGATTCGTGGGCCATCGTGTCTTGTCCTTACCAATGTCGGAGTTCGTTGACCGCCGCGGACGGGCGGGGCGCCAGCGTCAGGTACGGGATGAAACTGCTGTTGCCGCAGATGAGTACCGAGTGAACGACGTCAGCCAGGTGGCCGGCGTCGACGAGGCCCCCTTGCATCTCACCGCGTTCCATCCAGAGTCGGATCGCCTTCTCGAGGGCTTCGGGGTCCCAGTTCTTATTGAACTCGGTTTGCGAGTCGCCCTCACCGCCGAAGCTGTCGCCCACTGCCAGTCGGGTGAATCCGATGTTGGGGTGCTCGATACGCCAGGATTCCACGAGCTTGTCGAGGGCTGCTTTGGTCACCGCGTAGGCTCCCAATAACGGCCAGGGGCTGGTGTATGACGCGCTGAGCGAGGACAAGTACACAGCGGATCCGTTTGATTCGGCCAGGTACGGTGCCGCTGCGGCGGTGGTCAGAGACGCGCCGGTGACGTTGGTCGCGAACAGCTGCGCCCACTGATCGGCCCGAATGTCCTTGAGCGGGGCGAGAATACCCATCCCGGTGGTATAGACGATCGCATCCAAGCCGCCGAAGGTTTCGGCCACCTCTGTCATGGCGGACTCGCAGGAAGTGGAGTCGGTGACATCGCACATGACTGCGGCCGCGCCGTTGCCCGCTTCTTTCGCGGCGTTGACGAGCCGGTCGTGTCGCCGGGCGAGGAAGGCGACACGGGCGCCCTTGGCGGCGAGCCCGATGCCGATGCAACGTCCGAGGCCGGCCGATGCGCCGACGACCGCAACGCGCGGTCCGGAAATATCAGGCATGCGGCTTCGCCCCGATGCTCCGCGTGATGCGGGTGGCGTGGTGGTCGGACGACATGGGTCTCCTCAGCTTCAGAGAGCGAAACTATCATCAAGTGGAAGCAACTATATGCGATTATGGAAATGCGTATTTACACACAGTCATCAAAGCGCACTGTACATCTTGTAAGTGTCAGTTATGCAACGTCTTTCGTTCCTTATTCATGAAGGTCTGGAGTAGGCGGTCTAGCACCTTGGCGGCGCGGTCACGTGCCTCGTTCGGAAATCGTGCGTGCGCGACAAGCAGTGCGGCCTCCTCGACGGCGGAGACAAGCATGTGTGTCAGCTCGGTGACGGGTTGGTCGTCGATATTGCCCTCGGTGATGGCCGCGCGAACCGTCTCGTCTATGAGGGCGATGCTGTTCTCTTCCTGGATCTCACGAAGTAACTGCCACCCCAGAACCACCGGGCCATCAATGAGCATGACGCGCTGCACCTCGGGTTCGACCGCTGCGGCCAGGAAGCCATGCAGTCCTGCGCTCAGTCGCTCCCAGGGATCGGCGCCCGGCGGCGGTGATGCCAAGGAGCGAAGCGTCAGGTCCCGTTCCACTTCCACGAACACTGCCCGGAACAGCTCCGATTTGTCCTTGAAATGGTGATAGAACGCCCCGCGGGTACCCACACCCGACAGCGTGACGAGATCACCGATGCTGGTGTTGAAATAGCCATTCTCGACAAACAGCACGCGGCCAGCGTCAATGAGGTTGCGCCGGGTCTGGTCGCCCCGTTCTCGGCGTTCATCGTCGGTGCCTCCACGCTGTGCCATGCCGGCGATCCTATCAACATTCGTGATGTATGTTGACCGTATGGCTGACGAGGATGTTCGCGCATATGGTTTGGTCGCGCCGATCAAAGTGGGTCTGCTCAACGATTATCCGACATCGGGGGATACCGATAACGACACTCTCGCCGCGTTGACTCTGGTGATGGAGGAGGCGCTGGCGGAGGGGCTCATTGATCGGCCGGTCGAGATCGTCCAACGAAATGTCGTGGGCCTGCCCAACGGTACCTACCACGCCGTTGAGAACGCTTTTGACGAACTGGTTGCCGAAGGTTGCTTGGCGATCTTCGGGCCATGGGTGTCGGACAACGTGGTACCGCTTCGCCCTCATGTCGATGCCACGGCGCGTACTCCGATCATCACGCTGTCGGGCTCCGAGGGCGCACTCGGTGAGTGGTGTTTTGCGCTGAACAACGGCTCGATGGCAGAGGAGCCGGTCATGCTGGCCGCGGTGCTGATCGGCGACGGTCGCTCGCGGATCGCCATCGCCTACGAAAACTCGCTGATCGGAAAGGAATACCTGGCGTTCTCCCAAAAGGCCTACGCCGCAGCCGGCCTCACTGTCGTCGCGACTGTGGCGATACCGCAGGTGGAGGCAGACAAGGCGGCCGCGGTGGAACAGTTGCGTGTCACCGATCCCGATGCGCTGGTGCATGTCGGCTTCGGGCATGGCCTGTGGGGGTTCTCCGACGCTTTGTTGGCCGCCGGCTGGGATCCGCCACGCTACACCACCACGGCCTTCGAGATGGCGCATGTCAGTGATGAATGGATGCGCCACCTGCGCGGCTGGATAGGTTTGGATAGCTATGACGAACGCAACGCAGTCGGTCAACGGTTTCTGGACAGGTTTCACGCCAAATATGCTCGGCGCCCCGGTCATTCAATGCCAGGGCTGGCGCATGATGCGGCAACGGTGATCGTTCGTGGACTGGAGGCGGCCCGCCCGCTGACCGGCGAAGGTGTCAAGAACGGGATCGAGCAGGTCAAGTTGATTCCGTCGGCAAGCGGGGCGCCGGGTACGTTTCTGCGCTTCGGCCGTTACATCCGGCAGGGTTGGCTGGGGTCTGACTATCTGGTGGCCCGCCGGGTGGTTCCCGACGGCACCGCGCACGTCTTTCATGCTGCTCCCAGTGAGAACATCGCCCGCGCTGTCGGAGTGGCGTCAGGCTAACTGGATGGCGCCGAACACCGGCGCGGTCACTATCCCGGGGGGTCGGGCCAGTACATACGGGATGGCACGGACCGCGCTCATCGCGATCATCAGATGACCCGGCATGGTCGGTATCCCGCCCGGGGTGGCATTTTCTCCTCCCACGTCGAGTTGCAGCTCGAAACTCGGATTACCGTCGATCACCGCGCGGATCAACGGAGCCTTCTGGCCGGGCTCTAGAGGGCGCAATCCCCATTGGGGCAAGTTCCGTGTCAGTATCCACTCCTCGTGGATTGCCAGCAGCGGCCGGCCAGACCAATGACCGATCCATGAGAATCGTTGACCGACAACGGTTCCCCCCTTAATGGTGCCGGCTGCGACTTCGATGTCGTGCGGTAGCGTCGTCGCGTCCACCGACACGTCGATCCGCTCCAGTTCGAGGCCCAACACGTCTGCCGTGCCGTTGAGCGCTTGCCGGTACGCCATGTCCAGTTTCTTGATGATCGGCGAGTCGATGCTGACATCTTCAGGTGGCCGGCCCATACCCATCAAGTCGACCAGCATCGGCAGGCTGTCGACGGACGACACGTCGGTGGCTTCGTAGAGATCGATCCTATCGATGGTCTTGCTCAAGCCGGTGACTGTTGCAACAAGACGTTCGAACATGAATCCGGGATTCTCACCTGCCGCGTGGAAACGGGAGTCTCCGCTGCGGCACGCCGCGGCGAATGCGGCCTCAACGTCCGCACCGCAGGTAGGCAGATGGTTGTACGACGTCGTCGAGATGACGTTGATGCCCGCTGCGAGCAAGCCGCAGATGTCCTCGGCATTGGTCTCGACCGCGTGAGCCTTGCTGGCGGTGTGCACCACCACATCGGGTCTCAGTGCTGTGATCCGCTCTTTGTCGCTGGTCGCGGAGATACCGGTGGTCGCCGGCAGACCGCAGAGCGTGCCCGCGTCCACTCCGTCCTTGGCCGGGTCGTAGACCAGAACGCCGGTGAGTTGGAAACCTGGGTTCTCGACGATCTCCCGCAGTGCCGCACGTCCGACAGCTCCGGTCGCCCACTGAACTACTCGTGTTGCCAATCGAACACTCCTGGTTGTGCTTTCGACGGTCGTCGGTGCCTGGTGCGGATCAACCTACATCATGTACGTTGACAACCGACAGTCTGGATGTTGAAACCGTCGCTGCGGTAGTGAAGGAGTGGTCAGGTGGCCCAACACGCAACTGTGGAGGAACTGGAACAGAGCATTCGTGATGCTCAGGACAGGTTCAACGTGGGTATGGGAGGAAACGGTGACGCCACGCCATATCCGTTGCTCAAGGAATTGCGCGCGAAATCGGCGGTGCATGTCGGCTGGCCCGAGATGGGCATGATCGGCAATGTGGGTGGTGGTCCACAGACATTCACGGCCTACTCGTTCGACGCCGTGAAGGCGGTATTCACCGACAACACCACCTTCAGCACGCGGTGCTACGAGGATGTCGTGCGACCGCTCCAGGGCCCGACGATCCTGGAGATGCAGGAGCCCGAGCACGCGGTCTACCGCAAACTGCACGAGTTCGCGTTCGCACGGTCGTCGATGAAGCGCTGGGATTCCGAACTCGTCGGTCCGCTGGTTGACAGCACGATCGCCAGGTTCAAGGACTCCAAGCATGCCGACATCGTCGACGCTGTGTTCATGCCGATTCCGGTACGGGTGATCGCCGCCCTTCTCGGGCTCCCCGACTCCGACGTGCTCTGGTTCCACCGGCTCGCGATCGACATGCTCGGCTTTCGGGCCGACATGGACACGGCGTTGGCAGCTTCTGCGGAGATGAAGGAGTACTTCGTCGGCATCCTCACTGAGAAGCGCAGGTCCCCGCAGGACGATATGGTCTCGATCCTCGCCTCGGCGGAGGTCAACGGCATCAGGATGTCCGACGAGCAGATCTACGGTTTCATGCGGAACCTGTTGCCGGCCGGCGCCGAGACCACCTCGCGGTCCACTGCCACTCTGGCGATGGCCCTGCTGACGCATCCCGATCAGCTCGATGCTATCCGCGACGATCGCCGCCTGCTGCCTCAGGCCATCGAAGAGGGCATCCGCTGGGAGACCCCCCTGCTGAACTTCATGCGTGAGGTGACCTGCGATACCGAGCTCGGCGGGGTGGTCATCCCCAGGGGTGCGACGATGATGCTCAGTCTGGGTAGCGCGAATCGCGACGAATCGCGCTGGGAAGAACCGGATCGCTTCGATATCTTTCGGGAGCGCAAGCCGCACATCGGCTTTGCGCATGGCGCGCATGTCTGCCTCGGTATGCACCTGGCACGCCTGGAGAGCATGAAGATCTTCAACGCCATGTTTGATGAACTGCCGAATCTGCGGCTCGACCCCGCCGCTCCGCCGCCCTATGTTTCCGGCACAATGTTCCGGTCACCGCCGCGCCTCGACGTGATCTGGGACTAGGGCAAACGGGATGACACGCGTAATTCAGTGGGCCACCGGGGTTACCGGCATGATGGCGCTTCGACATGTGGTCAGGCGACCAGATCTGGAGCTCGTCGGGGTTCGGGTGTACGACCCGGCAAAGGCGGGAATCGATGCCGGCGAGTTGTGTGGATCGTCCACGGTCGGTCTCCTGACCACCGATGATCGGGAGGCGGTGATCGCCACAGACGCCGACCTCGTGCTCTACATGGGCAAGGTCGAAACCGATACCGAAGGCTGTTTCACCGACGTGTGCGACCTGCTGGCTTCGGGGAAGAATGTGGTGGCGACCGGGAGCCGGTTCATCCACCCGAGGTCGTTGCACGAGTCACTCGCGAGCGGTATCGAAGACTCCTGCCGAGCAGGTCACTCCACGTTTCTCGGACTGGGACTCTATCCAGGTTTCATCGCCGAGTCACTCGGGCCGATCCTGGCGCGGCTCACCGAGCGCACGGAGCGCATCAGCGTGCGCGAGGTGCTGAACTACTCCACGTACGCCAGTCACGACCTGATCTTCAATGCCATGGGCTTCGGTTTTCCACCCGAGGACACCACGCCCTTACTCACCAACACCGAGTACGCCGCCAGTGCATGGATCGGCAGCGCGACCGTGCTCGCGCAGGCGCTCGGCCTTCAGATTCGCGGGGTTGAGGGGTTTCGCGAAGTTGCGACGACGCCGAGGTCGCTGACCGTTGCGGCCGGCGAGATTCCAGCAGGCACGGTTGCTGCCATGCGCTTCGGCGTCGTCGTCGACTGCGGCGAAACCACCTTGGAAGTCGAGCATCTCACCCGCATGGCCGACGATATCGCGCCCGACTGGCCGACGGAGATCGGCTACGAGATGACCTTTACCGGAGAGCCCGATATGCGATTGCACCTTGTGATCGGGTCGCAAGACGCAGATCACGCTGAACAGGGCTGCCTGGCCACGGCGATGCACGCAATCAACGCCATCCCGGCGGTGCTCTCGGCCACACCTGGGCTCTACGACCTGTCGACCATCATGCCGTTCGTACCGCACTGGGCCAACCGTGTCCTCGAGGAGACCTAGACCATGCCGCTGCGCGTCATCCTTGTCGGTACCGAAGGCCGCGGAAACCGTCGACGGGCGGGCGTTTCTGAACACTCTGCGCGCCGACCAGGTGGCGCCGGTAGTGGCGTATCTGGCGAACGAGACGTGCACACAGACGCATACGGTCCTCAGCGCGTTCAAGGGTCGGGTTTCTGCATTGCAGATCGGCGTGACACGTGGCTGGACCAGTCGGTCAGGGAGCCTCAGCGCCGAGGACGTCGCGGCGAATCTGAACGAGATCACCGACACGGCAGGACTTCTAGTACCCGGATCGATATTCGACGCGATGGCCTTCGACGCGTCTGAGGGCGGGTGATGGGAGTACCTCGAGCGTTCTTCGACGCGAGTTCGCTGTCAGTTGCATCGGCACGTATTCGCCGCCGATATCGGTATACGGGTGAACGCCCAAGCAAGTTGCGACCATTTCCGTAACCCACCGATCCGGGTGCGCTCTGGATCTCGCCCAGCGGCGGGAAGGCTAATGGCGACAGCCCAATCCAAGTGATAACGTCAATTCTCGAAATCTTCACTCTCCAATTCTCGACGAGCCCGAAGGAATGTCGCTATGGAAGATCTGTTGGGCTACGCCGGTAAGTCCGTTGTCGTGACCGGTGCCGCATCGGGCATGGGGGAAGCGACCGCCCGCATCCTTGCTGAGTTGGGTGCACAGGTGACCGCGCTTGACATCAAGCCGACGACCGTCGAGGTCGACCGGTCGTTGACCATCGACCTGCGCAGCCGCCCCAACATCGAGGAGGTCGCCGCTTCGATCGATGGGCCGATCGACGGTCTGTTCAGCTGTGCAGGCCTGCCTGGCCCGCCGTTCAGTGAATGGGACACCATTCTGGTCAATTTCGTGGGAGCAAGGCATCTCGCTGAGTGCCTGGTGCCGAAAATGGCGATCGGATCGGCCATCAGTGTGATCTCCTCGTCGGCGGCCATCGGTTGGCAGGACCACATCAAGGTGATCACTGGCCTGCTCGAGACTGATGGTTACGACGCCGCGGTGGAGTGGTTGGCGGCAAACGAGAAGAAGTGGTCTTGGAGCGGGTACGCGTACTCCAAGTACATCATCGACGCCTGGGTGGGTTGGTGGTACCCAGAACTCGGCCGCAACGGCATCCGGATCAATTGCATCAATCCAGGTCCGACCGAGACGGCCATGATGCCCGCTTTCCAGGATCTCATGGGCAAAGAAACCGTCGACGACGCGGTCGGCCCTGTCGGACGCTACTCGACGGCTGAGGAGCAGGCGTGGCCGCTGGTTTGTCTGGGCAGCCCAAGGCTGAGTTACGTAGGCGGAACAGTGCTGTGGACAGACGGCGGTTGGAGCGGCGCAATGACGATGGGACGTCACAACGCGCAGTGGGCTGACACCGCCGCTGACCAGATGGCGAAGAAGGGCTAACCGTGTCAGTCAGACGAAGTCGGAGCCGCCGTCGACGTTGACGGTGGCTCCTGTGACATAACTGTTGCGACGCGACGCGAGATATGCGGTTACCGAAGCGATCTCCTCCGGTGTGCCGGCGCGTCCAAGGTCGCAGGGATGGCCGTAGGTCTGCTCCACCCACGTCATCACGTCATGTGGATCGGCTGAGTCGAGGCCCTCGGCGGCCAGCACGTCCCGCAAGGTCTCGGTGAAGCTTGCGGACACGATCGTGCCGGGGCATATGCAGTTGACGAGGATGCCTTCTTTTCCAAGGGTTTTCGACAAGTTCTTGGTGAAGCTGGACAACGCCGCTTTTGTGGCCGTGTAGGCGACCAAGCCGGGGCTCTGCCGCTGAATGGAGTGAGCGGACAAGGTCACAATGCGTGCCCAGTCGGCGGAACGGAGCATAGGCAATGCCGCGCGTACCGATCGCACTGCCGCCATCGTGCCAAGATCGAATGCAGCGTGCCAGGCATCGTCGTCGAGCTCTTCGAAGGTACCTGCATCAGGTCCCACAGTGTGTACCAGTACATTCAGCGAGTTCCATGCTTGTTGAACGATGGTGTATCCCGCTGCGATGGACTCGGCGTCGGACATGTCGGCGCTGATCGCCAGAACATCGGAAGCTCCGGCCGCTCGGATACGCTCGGCCGCCGAGTCCAGGCTGTCGCGCCCGCGTGCCATGATCGCGACTGCCGCTCCTTCAGCGCCGAGGCATTCCGCGATCGCGAGGCCCATACCCTTACTGCCACCTGTAACCACAGCGGTGGCACCCCTGAAACCCAGATCCATGCGAGCTGTCCTTTTCTATCGAGTTCTCGGTGCGCGCGGAGCGAGGTGAACGATCTCGCTGATCACCGACGGGTTCGCCCTTGCCGCGGCTATGAGTGACAGCATGGTGTTCGCGACATCCTCGACCATCGACATTCGCGCGGGAATCTGGCCCTCCTGGGCCCAGGCTCGGTAGAGATCGGCGAGCAGATCTCTATCGGCGCCGCGCAGGATCTCGGTTCCCTCGGTGGGCCCCACACTCACTCGAATCACCGGCAGCTCGGGGTGTTCGGCGCGCCACGACCGCAGAATCTCATTCAGGGCCGCTTTGCTGGCGTGATAGGCAGCCACGCCGGCGCGAGGCCGCCCGACGTCATGGCTCGAAGTGATCAAGGTGACCGCATCGTCGGCAAAGTGTGGCAGGGCTGATCGTAGGACATGCGATGCACCGACCGCGTTGACGGCGTAGGCATGCACCCAGGTCGTGGCGTCGGTGTGTTCGATCAAGGCGAACGGCACCGATGCACTGGTGAACACGATGGCATCGATTTTGCCGAAGCCCGCTGCGACTTCGTTGATTACGGCCCTGATGGCCTGCGAGTCAGACACATCGAGCTCATGCGCGGTTCCGCCCAACTCCCGCGCGAGCGGCTCAAGCAATTCCACTCGTCGGGCAGCGAGTGCGACAGTCGCGCCCCTGGCGCCGGCCGCACGCGCGAGTGCCCGGCCGATGCCAGAAGATGCTCCAATGATCAACATGCGCACACCCGAAACACTGGAATGCCGGTCACTCATATTTTTCTCCTGAACTGGCACGTGGTTGATGCGTGTTCTGAATCGATGATCGACCGAATGGTGCGACGGCACCGTCCGCACTCAGCTCCGGCGCCACACAGATCGGCCACTGCGCCACAGGTCCTCGCACCGGTGGCAACAGCCTGTGCGACAGCATCATTCGTGACGCCGACGCATAGGCACACGTACATCAGCGCATTCCCGGCATGCCGGAGTCGGCCATCCGCATAGCAATCACGAAACGTCCGACAAAGACCGGGGGATATGCGCCGATGCCGGCTGCGGCCAGCCAGGTGGATGCGATGTCGGACCTCTCCGTCCAGCCCAGGGCCTGCTTCTCGTCGGCCAGTTGCTGCAGGAACATCACCTCACCGGGACTGTCGAAAGCTGAGTAGACGAGGGTCCTGTGAATACCGGCCTGTGCGAAGCCGGCCAACGAGTCACGTACGAGGACTAGGAAATCTTCGACGTTCTCAACCGGGGTGACGGCCGCCACCACCAATTCCTTTCCCGGTGGGGGCGCTTCGCCGAGGTCGAATCGTTCTATGGTCGAGCCGGCGAATACTGCGGGGATGTCGGTCACTCCGACCGCGTCGAACCAATTGAAGAAGTGTCTGGACCGGAGCAGGTTCAGCAGCGGCTGTTCTGTTCTGATACCGATGACGACGAGCACCCGACCCGGCTCGACGATGGATTCATACACGAATGCATACCGCGCGCCCAGATCGATCAGACTCTCCCGGTGGCGTTCCAGTATGGGCCGGATGTGCTCTGCGTCGGACACCCGGAATTCGACGGCGAAGACGTATGCGCGAACCGCAACGCGAGCCATTGCCCTGCCTCCTGGTCGTAGATGTACGGACTATTCTCGCATATGAGAATTTATATTCTCGTATACCGCCTGACGGGGTACCCTACGGCTGACGAATGGAGCATGCCAGGATGATCGATTTCGCTGACAAGGTCGTACTGGTAACCGGGGGTGGTGAGGGTATCGGCCGGGCTACGGCACTCGGCTTCGCGGAGCATGGTGGGACAGTGGTGGTTCTGGAGATCGACCCCAGGCGTGCCGAAGTGTTGCGAGCACAATTGGGGCCCGGTGCCCTCGTCGTCACCGGTGACGCCACCGACTCTGGCGCCGTGAAGCTTCTCGCAGACCAAGTCGCCGAACGATACGGTCGGTTGGACGTTCTCGTGAACAATGTCGGTCATTTCATCACACGCCCCACGCCATTCGAGAAGCTCAGTGACGAACAGATCGCCGATGTATATCGGAACAATCTTGGGCACATCTTCGGTGTGACGCGAGCAGCGATTCCACTCCTACGTTCTGCCGGCGGCGGCGCGAGCATCATCACGGTCTCGTCGATCGAGGCATTCCGCGGTGTACCGAACCTGGCGGTGTACGGGGCCTTCAAGGCCGCGATCACCGGCTTCACCATGAGCCTTGCGCTGGAGTTGGGCCCCGAAGGAATCAGGGTGAATGCCGTGGCGCCGGAGACCACGGACACGGCGCAGGTGCCGATCCAGCGCATCGTCCACGAATCACAACGTCATCGCATACCCAGTTGGATTCCCCTCGGTCGCTTCGGGGCGCCCGATGACATCGCCGGTTGCGTGCTGTTCCTAGCCAGTCCGCTGGCGTCGTGGGTCTCGGGAACCGTGGTCCACGCTGACGGCGGAGCGCTGGCCGCGGCGGGTTGGTATCGCGATGATCGGGGTGGTTGGACGAATATGCCGGTCATCGTCGGCAACAGCGCTCGGCCCGCCGAATGAAGCTGCTCGTAGTCGGTGGCGCCGGTGTTATCGGGGGAGACGCCGCATTGCATTTCGCGGCGGCCGGTCACGATGTCACGATCGCCGGGCGCCGCGTCCCGCAACGGGGCCCGATGGTGCCGTTTGCATTTGAGCGTGTCGACTACGTCGCCGATGACGTTCCGCAGCATCTGCTCGGCCGATTCGATGTCGTAGTTTTCGCGGCCGGAAACGATGTGCGACACAAACCGCAAGGTAGCGGAGACGAGTACTGGACCGGTGCGAACAGTGAAGGTGTGCCGCGGTTTGCCGCGTCTGCCAAGCGCGCCGGCGTGCCGGCTTTCATCAATGTCGGCAGCTACTACCCGCAGGCAGCACCCCACATGGTGGATACCGACCCCTACATCAAGTCGCGCCAGTTGGCTGACGAGGGAGTTCGGGCTCTGAGCGACGACAGATTCCGTGCGATCAGCGTGAATGCGCCTGTGGTGGTCGGGCCATTACCCGGTGTGCAGTCGCCGGCTTTGCGTGCCTGTGTTCACTACGCCCGGGGCCTGCTCGGTGCAGAGGTTTTCGCGCCTCCCGGTGGTACGAACTACATCACCACCACCTCTCTGACCCAAGCCATCGAAGGGGCCATTCTGCGCGGCAAAGGCGGGCACGCCTACCTCGTCGGCGACGAAAATTGGACCTACCAACAGTATTTCGGTGCCTTTTTCGAACAGCTGGGCAAGGAAGCGCCCCCGATCATCGACAGGGAGCACCCGCTGCTCCCAGATTCGACGATCTATGGCGGTCGCGGATCGGTCATCTCCTATGAGCCCTCGCCGGAAGAGACCGCCCTGCTCGGCTACCGCCGATCAGACGTGCGCCGGGTCATCGGCGAGGCGGTGCACACCTACCGCTCGACATAGAGGAGACTGCGGTGAGCATCCCCTGGGCTCCCGATCAACGGGATAATTCAGTTGACCAGGATGCGGGCGGGCATCTTCAACTCCACCGAAGCCGCCGGGCCGGTACTGCGAGCCGGTCATACGCATGTCCTTCTCATCATGGCCGTGTACAGCACCTCCCGTACGCGAATGTGAAGGTGCACGCACTGTTGGACCGCCTCCAAGGAAGCATGCAGACGGTGACCGTTCTTCCGGTGCAGGGAGTTTGTTGATGTTCACGCTTCGGTTCGACATGCGCTCATCCGGGGACGACGGTGCGCCGTTTCGGGATCTGTATTCGGCGGCTATCGATATGTGTGCGTGGTCGGAGGACCGCGGCGGAGTGGCGGTGATCTTGTCAGAGCATCACGCTGCCACCGATGGTCATCTACCCTCACCGCTGGTGCTCGCTTCGGCCGTCGCGGCGCGGACCGAACGAATTTCGATCATGGTGGCCGCATTGGTGTTGCCGCTGTACGACCCGGTGCGCCTCGCCGAGGACATTGCTGTGCTCGACAATATCAGTGGCGGCAGGGTCTCCTACGTATTCGGTATTGGGCATCGCGACGAGGAATACGAGCACATGGGCATCAACCCGCGCGTCCGCGGTCAGCTGGCAGATACCCATGTTGAACTCGTGCTGAAGTTGCTCCAGGGCGAGCCGGTCACACATGCCGGCAGGCGGATTCACGTTACGCCGCAGGTTGTCGAATCACCACAGGTGACGATCGCCGGTGCCAGTCCTGCCGCGGTCAAACGGGCCGCCCGGCACGGCCTCGGCTTCGTGGCCCAGGCCAATCCGCCGGGTCTACTCGAACTGTTCGAAACCGAGTCCCGGGCGCACGGTCATGAGCCAGGGCCCACAGTCTTTCCGGACGCAGTCGCACCGACCACCGCATTCGTCTCCGACGACGTCGACGCCGCCTGGGCGGAGCTCGGGCCGTTCCTATTGCATGACGCCCGGATGGCGGCGTCCTACCGCCAAGGTGACGATTCGGTGGCGAGTATTACCAGAGCGAAATCGATTGAAGAACTGCGAGATTCGCCAGGTGCCTATGCCATCTTCACCCATGACGAAGCAGTGGCGCAGTTGCGGACGGGCCGCCCACTGGCGCTGCATCCGCTCTGCGGCGGGCTGCCGCCCGCCCTGGCCTGGCCATATCTGCAGTGCGCGGTCGCGGCCGAGGCCACGGCGGCCAACCGATGACTCTCTTCGCGCTGCTGCACGGAGGGATGCATCGAGGGTCGTGCTGGGACATGGTGCGCGATGAACTGCACCGACTCGGGCACCGCACGGTGGCCCCGGATCTGCCGGTGGACGTGGACGCGGCCGGCGCCGTGGAGTGGGCGCGGGTGGCGGCCGACGCGATCGACGATGCCGTTGGCCCGGCCGATCACAACGTGATCGCGGTAGGGCATTCGATCTCTGGTTTGGTACTGCCGGTACTCGCAACCATCCGTCCGGTACACCGACTGGTGTTTGTCGGCGGCCTGCTGCCCGTTCCGAACACCGCCTTCGCCGACCACCTCGCGGGCAATCCCGACGCCATCACCTTCCCTGAACCGCAGACGCGCGGTACCGGCCCGTTCGGATTGACCTGGGAGGCGGTGCGCGACGGCTTTTACCATGACTGCCCAAAAGATCTCGCGCAACGCGCTTTCCATGAGATGCGCAACCAGTCGTTCACGGTTTTCGTGGAGCCGTGTCCGGTTCCGAGTTGGCCGGATACGCCGTCGACATATATCCTCCTGCGCGACGATCGCGCCGTGGACCATTCCTGGGCACGTCAGAATGCCGTTGATCGAATCGGTGCCAGGCTCATCGAACTCGACGGCGGTCACTCGCCCTTCTTCTCACGGCCGGTCGAGCTGGCGCAGGTGCTGGCCGATGGGTGAGGTTCGAACCGACGGCCGATTGCGACGCCAGAACAGTGGCTGACAGATCGACGCCTACCTGTGCAACGCGATCAACGCGGGAGGGCTGACGGAGGGTGACCACGTCAACCATGAGGATACCGCCGCCGATATTGAGGGTCAGCCGCGTGCCGGTAACGTGAGGCGCCGGCGATCCTGGAGAACGACGGTCGTATGGAAATCGACTCTGACTCCGTCGCACCGTGGGCGCCGCACAACACAATTGACATATTGGATACAGTCAACAATATTGTGAGAATAAGCATTCTCGAAACGTGTAGCACGGGTTCTCGCAGTGCTGCGGATGAATGAGGGGCCTGATGTTCCACGAGTTGGTGCGGCTCGCCATTGCCTGGGGGGCGATGATCGGCGTTGTCGGTTTCTGGTACTGGTTGCTCGGCAACATTGGAACGTTCTGAAACGCGATGAACGAACAGGACCGCCGCCGGAAGCGAGCGCTCATCGTCTTCCAGATCGTCATCTACCTGGCGCTGCTCGTGATGTTCCTCATTCAGCTGCAGATGCTTTTCGTCAAAGACTGGTAGGGAACTATGAACGTCCCAAAACCCAACGGAAGCAGCTCTTTTGTAACGTTGGATGAGCATCAGGACGCCAGCCGGCTGGCCCAGCGGCAAGCTGACAAATGGCTCATCCTCGGCAGCGTCCTGATGGGTACGCTGGTGCTCGGTCCCATCGGGTTACCCATATTCTGCCGCGGTGTCGTGCTGTTCCGCCGGGCCGATCGAGCGGGCCTGTCGGTTCGGCCGATGATGGTCACCCTGATCGGTTACGTCATCATTATCGACGCGGCGATCAACAGCATCGGCTGGGGTTTGGACGTGTTCGCCAATCACGCGCTGGTCACCCGCACCATCTTCACCGCATGGGGCAATCTCATGGACGGAGGCTACTTCTGGCATTACAACGAGCTCTGGATCGGTGGTGCCGGCGCACCAGGTGAGAAGGCGTGGATCATTGTGTGCATCGTGGTGGTGTTCCCGATGCGGATCGCGGCAGCCATCGCGTTCCTGCAGATGAAGCGCTGGGGACACCAATGGATGATCGTCACCTGCTGGTTCGGTGTCATCGCCTGGTTCGGCTACATCTTGAACATGACGATGTACGCCGATGTTCGTTATGCCGGAACGGCATTCCCGGTCATCGGATGGTGGCTCTACAACATTTTCTACATCACTCCGTTCCTTGCGATCCCGTACCTCCACACGGTCAATCGCGAGGTCTTCACCGACTGACCCATTGATACTGAGAAAGCGGACACAGTGAGCGAGAAAGTTGCAGGCGACCGCGGCGAGGTAAGGGAGCTCCCGCTCGGTACCACGGCGCCATTCTCACGTATGCACACATGGCTCAAGCGTGGACTGTTCGTCTGTCTCTTCGGCCTGGTCATCGAAGGTGCGCTGACGGTTCCGGCGCTGGCGCTCTGGTACGGGTGGCCGACGTTGTCGCTCACCGAGATCTGCGGTGAGCTTCTGAAAATCCGGTACTCCGATGACACCCTTGAGTGCCAACAGCCGTACCCGATCGGCGGTCCGCCGTTCGGCGGTCCGCCAGAAGCCCGCGCCCAGCGGACTGCCCAGGACGACTGGGGTATCCAACCGGTTCCGAAGTATCCGAGCCTGGGATTTCGGGAACTCGTGCGCATCCATGAGGCACGGGAGTCCGCCCAGCCCGGGCAGCCGTAACTCGTTCGAGCGGCAACCCCATGCTGACGGCCTAGCCGGATTTTATCGTGTTGCGCGGCAGGGTGATCGGGAGATCCAGTGATGTCGATGTCGGGTGCGGCATCGACGACACACCTCTACATCCAGCCGCAGGTCGCACTCGATATGTGGTTCACCTCGATGAGACGGGTAGGTGTAGTTCGGTGCGGTCACCACTTGGGTGCCAGTCGGGGTGCGGTGCGACGATGTTGACGAGGTGGTGTGTCGTCGCGACACCGATCGTTCCTGGCCCGACGATATCGTCGGTATCGCGCCCGGTCTTGTCGGCGCTGTGCGCCCATACACCGGCCAAGTCGAGGTGTATGCGGCGGGGGATCGCACGTATTGTCGCGCTGCTGATCCACCCGGTGGAGATGACGGCGACCCGCGTCATGGAGCCGAGCCTTCCGTGACGTTCACGCGGTCTCTCAACAGAGCCGCCAGATCGGACTTCTTCACCTTGCCGGTGGCGGTGAAGGGTAACTGTTCTTTATCGGTGACCCAGATGTACTTGGGCACCTTGTAGGCGGAGAGTTTGGTGCGCAGACTTGTACGCAGCAGCTCGGCGTCGAGGGCCGTCCCGCCGTGCGGCACCACCGCTGCGGCGACGATGACTCCATGGTCGGCGTCCTCGGTGCCGACAACGTAGGCTTCCAGCACCCCGTCACAATCGCAGAGCGCAAGCTCGACTTCCGACGGTGTGACGTTGGTTCCGCTGCTGGTCTTGATTAGGTCACCCAGCCGCCCGGTGAAGGTGATCCAGCCGTCGTCGGATCGCACGCCGCAATCGCCGGTCCGGTAGTAGCCATCCGGTGTGAAGACATCCTCACGCTCCCGCTTGTACAAGCGTTGCATGAGTGAGTGCCCGCGGACCCAGATTTCGCCACTGAATCCACCGGGGAGCGCTGTGCCTGTCTCGGTGTCGACGATCAGGTGTTCCAGGCCCTCCATCGTCCAGCCCCCGGTCTGAGCGCGATCGGGCGGTTGCGGCATGTACGGGTCCACGCCGATGTGACTTCCGCACAGTTCGGTCATGCCGAGGGCGTTGGGCCCTTGCGGTCGTCGATCCGGCGCCACCATGGCCGGCATGCTGGTGCGCTCGACCGAATTGAGGTCCCGGTTCCCGAAGTCGGGGTGTTCGGCCAATGATTTCCCTTGCTGTGGCCAGCCCAGCGTATTCGTGGCGCGGTGACGTTCGATAAGCGCGAGCGCAGCGCCTGCGTCGAATGCCGGTTGGGTGACCAGGGTTGCGCCGTGGTGAATCACCGCGTGCAGTCCCGCGATGAGCCCGCCCACCCAGAAGAACGGCATCGAGGTGAACATCACGGTGTCGCCGTTCACCCCGTACAAGAAGGTCAGGTTGTAGGAATGGCGCACCAGCACGCCGTGGGTATGCACAGGCGCCTTAGGGTCGCCCGTGCTGCCCGAGGTGTAGATGATCATCGCGTCGTCGGCGGGAGTCACGCATGCTTCCGCGTCCACCAGGAAGTCGGCATCGATGTCAGCGGCCGGCTGCTTATCGGAGAGCGTCGCTGCCCAGGGTCGCTCGGCACCGTCCCACACAGCGATCGTGCGGAGGAATGGGGCCGACCGCACGGTGATCCGACCCGGACGGCACTGCGCGGACAACCCGGGCAAGGCTTCTTCGAGCAGGTCGGCGAAGTTTTGGTTCCGGAAGGTTGACCACGCCAGGATGGCGCGCAGATCCGCATGTCGTACTGTCCAACCCAGTTCCGCGGCCTTATGGAACGTGTTCAGCGGAACCGCCACGGCGCCGATGCGGGTGACCGCGAACCAGGTGATTGCCCATTCGATGCTGTTGGGCATCAACACCCCAACATGATCGCCCTTGCCCAGACCCATCGACAGCAGATGGGAAGCCAACCGAGCGGACCGCAGATCGAGGTCGGCATAGTTCAGAACCTGATCCTCGGCAATGAGGAACGGCTTGTCCCGGAATCGCGCGCCTGCTGATCGCACCAGCGCGGGGATGGTCGGGGTTATCGACGGGAACGGCATGAGCATAGAGCATACCGAATGTGAGAATCAATGTTCTCATTGACGCAGATCATTGCTTACACTGCAAGGATGGGCGGCGATGCAACATCGGATCTGGCGAGACGCGTCGACAGCATCGAGTCCGGTCTCGCACTGGCACAGTTGCCCAGTCGGTATGCGATGGCATTGGACGCCCGCGACATCGACACCCTCGTGGCGTTGTTCGTAGACGATGTGCATGCGGGCCCCGAGGGGGCCGGTAGGCCGGCGCTGAAGCGGTGGTACGACCAGGTGCTTCGGCGTTTCTATCGCAGTGTGCACCTGATCTGCGGTCACCAATTCGACTTCTCCGATGACGATCACGCGACCGGCTCGGTCTACTGCCGCGCAGAGCACGAGCAAGGTGACGGCTGGTATGTGATCACCATGCGTTACGAGGATGTCTACGAACGGCGCTGCGGTGAATGGTTTTTCGTCCAGCGCCGTGAACATCCGTGGTACTCGGTGGACGTGACGGAACGGCCCGGACCAGACTTCATCCGTTGGCCGGATGATGTGCTGTTGCGTTCCTCGATGCCGCAGAGGATGGCGTCCTGGCGGGAATTCTGGGAACGGGGCGACCCGGCAGCGCCCGCCCGGCTGTCATCACTCCCGTAAGTTTACAAACCATCCTGCAGCTGCCATTCTCGCAGATGAAAACGATTGTTATCAAGACGGTGGGTGCCGGTAAAGACAAAGGGAGGACACCATTTCCACTCAACGAGTACTCGAAGGAGTCCGGGTACTGGAGGTCGCGGCATGGACGTTCGTACCTTCGGCCGGGGCCGTTCTGGCGGAATGGGGCGCCGAAGTCATCAAGGTCGAACCGCGCACCGGCGGTGATCCGCAACGCGGACTCGTGACGATGGGTATCGTCGATGAGGGCGGGGGATCGGTCAATTACATGATCGAGATCCCGAACCGCGGTAAGAAGTCCATCGGTGTCGACTTGAGCACCGAGGGTGGGCAAGAGGTCGTCCGTGAGCTTGCCAAGTCCTGCGATGTCTTCCTCACCAGCTATCTACCTGATCGCCGCAGGAAGCTCGGCATCGACGTCGACGACATACGCTCGGTGAATCCCGGAATCGTTTACGTCAGGGGGTCCGGTCATGGTCCCAAGGGGCCGGATTCGGATAAACCAGGGTATGACGGCGTCTCCTATTGGGCGCGCGGCGGCATAGCGACCATGCTCACCGAGGACGGCGATGAACTGGTACGTTCACGCCCGGCCTTCGGCGATCTACTCGGAGGTATGGCCATCGCCGGGGGGATTGCCGCCGCGCTGTACAAGAAGGCCACCACGGGTAGCGGTTCGGTGGTGGATGTTTCGCTGTTGGCCTTGGCCGCATGGAATCTCAGTCCCGATGTGGCTGTCAGTCAGATACACGGTGGGACTTCCATTCCGAAGTACGGCCATGCCGACGCGCCCAACCCGCTTGTCGGGACGTACCGGACCAAGGATGGTCGATATGTCCAGCTGATGATGCTGCAACTGGACAGATTCTACGCGGAGGCCATGAGCACCATCGGACTGTCGGATCTGATCGAGGATCCGCGGTTCGCCGACCCGGCCTCGAGATACGAGAATCGCTCGGCGTTGATTGAACTGCTGGATCAGGTCTTCTCGACACGCACCCTGACCGAGTGGCGTGCGGCCCTGGCAGGCTTGACCGGGGCGTGGGGCATCGTGCAGACACCCGGCGAACTCTGCGAGGATCCTGCGGTGACCGCGAACGGCTATGTTGCGCACACCACCACGATGAACGGCGCGCCCTTTGTCCTGCCGACCAATCCGGTGCAGTTCGATGAACAAGCCGTCGTTCCGCCGGGCGCCCCGGAACACGGACAGCACACCGAAGAGATACTGCTGGCGGCGGGTCTGGAGTGGGAAGCCATAGAGAAGTATAAAGAATCGGGAGCCATTCTATGAGTGCGCAATTGACGTCTCGTGAGCCGGTGGAGTTCGACCCTTTCTCGCAAGAGTTCTTCGACGGCGCCTATGACACCTTCCGGCGATTGCGCAACGAGGCACCGGTCTACTACAGCCGGAAGTGGGACTTCTGGGCACTGAGTCGCTACGACGACGTCGCACCGGCCACCAAGGATCATGAGACGTACTCGTCGGCCAAGGGCGCGACACTCGACATGGTGAAGGCCCACGATGACGCCATCCCGGTGCCGAAAGTCATCATCTCGATGGACCCGCCCGAGCATCAGAAGATGCGCAAGCTCGTCAGCAATGTCTTCACTCCCCGGGCCATTGCGGCCTTGGAGGATACGGTCCGCGAGAAAGTGTACGAGCGCATCGAGCGTCTCGACAGCAGATCCTTCGACGTGGTCGCAGACTTCTCAGCGCTGTTCCCGAACGAGGTCATCACCACCATGCTGGGTGTCCCCAAAGAGGACCGCGAACAGATTCGGCACTGGCTGGACCTCCTGCTGGAGCGCCGTCCTGGCGAAATCGCCGTCCCCGCTGAGGGTTTCGAGGCCTCGATCAACACCGGGGTGTACTACTACAACTTGATCCAGCAACGTCGGAGACGGCCTTGTGACGACATGATCAGTCGACTCATCGAGACCGAGATCGAACGCGACGGCGTCGTGGAGAAGTTGACCGATGTCGACATCGCGGGGTTTGCCACACTGCTGGGCGGTGCGGGAGCCGAGACGGTGACGAAGCTGATCGGCAACGCGGTCGTCGCGTTCGCTGATTTTCCCGATCAGTGGCAGCGATTGCGCGCCGACCGGAGCAAGATACCCGCGGCCGTCGAAGAGCTACTGCGCTACCAGGCGCCGTCTCAGTATCAGGTCAGGACCGCCACCCGCGATGTGAGGCTGCACGGCAAGACCATTCCGCAGGGAAGCGTGGTCCTCCTGGTTACCGCAGCGGCTACTCGCGACGAGCGGATGTTTCCTGATCCCGATCGGGTCGATATCGACCGTGAGCGGAAGATGGGGTTCAATCTCGCGTTCGGCTACGGCATTCATAGCTGCCTGGGTGCGGCTCTGGCGAGAATGGAGAGCAGAGTCGCCTTGAACGCGCTGCTCGACTTATTGCCCGAATATGAGGTCGACCGCAGCGGTCTGCGTCGCGTCGCGATGTCGAATGTGAGCGGCTGGTCCAACGTCCCGGTACGCCGGCTCGACTGATCTCCGTCAGGCCGGCGGAAGCAGCAGCGGCGCGGCGGTGCGGTAGCGGCGCTTGCCGCTGAGAAACTGCTCGGCGGGCTGCACCGTCGCATCCAGTCCCGCGGCGACCATTGCATACGCCTTGAAGGCTCGGGCGGCGGTGCTGAGCCTGTGCTCCACGGTACCGATACCGGGATCGAGTTCGTCTGGCCAGCCGCCACCCCACATCACCACCTCGGCGTGCTGCTTCCGCGCGGCGGTGTTGAACATGCGCCGTGCCTGAATTTGGCCGCTGTAGACATCCGCGCTCATGAGCAGCACATCCGGCCAAGGCGACGTATCGAAGCCAACGGAATGCATGCGGCTCTGAATGCCGAGGATGCGTAACGAGCGTTCGTCCTCGGGAGTGACGGAGGCGAGTTGGATCTTGACGTCCCACCCCGCACCGACACGATCGAAGATGAGCCCACCGGCGAATCCGACGATGTCGGCGGCATTGCCTGCAAAGATTGCCATTCGGTGTCTGGTGGCGTAGTCAGGTTCTGGGTGAGTGGTATTTCTGTCGGGCCTGGCCGTTGCCATGCTCATAGTCACCCCTGTCTGTCTGTCTGTCTGTCTGTCTGTGTATTCGCCAGTAATGCATCATTGCACAATTGAGAATATATATTCTCATAGACGCTGAGTCTGCCCTCGGTCTGGGGCAGACTCAGCGCTTGGCTGGCCGCTCTCCTGCAAAGCCCCGTACAACGTATGGCCGGACGAACTCACTCACTGACTCGTCATCATCAATGAGCTCAGAAGGAGTGGTGAAGAGCGAGAACAACATACGGGCGAACCACTCCGATGCCGACGCGACGTCGAGTTCGTATCGGACTTCGCCGGTGTGCCGGGCTGCCGACAGATACGGGGCGATGAACTCGGCGCACTCCTGCAACAGCGTGGCGGCGTTCTTCGTCAGCATGATGTTGACTTCTTCTTGGTCGAAGTACACTTCAGGCTCGACGATTCGTCGAGCCTGGCAGACGAATACCGCCGCCCGTACGAGTTTGGCCTCCAGTGTGCTGCCGGCATCCCGTTCGATGGCTTTGGCCATGTTGCGGTAAAAGCGCTGAGACGCGGCCTCTGCGCACGCTTCGACGATGGTCTCCTTGTCCTTGAAGTACTCATAGAATGTGCTCCGGGAGACATCGGCCGCCCGCGCGATATCCACGATGGTGGTCTTGGCGAGACCGCGCGTACGGAAGCAGCGGAAAGCCGCCGAGATGATGCTCTCTCGGGTGTCGGCGGCAGTCGCTTGTGTCATCGAGCGCCAGACTAATCGACGGGTGCCAGGATCAGTCCGCTGGTCGGGACACCGGTGCCGGATGTGACCAGCACGTGTTCGACATCGGGGACCTGGTTGTACGACGTACCCCGCACCTGCCGGACCCCTTCGGTGATTCCGTTCATGCCGTGGATGTATGCCTCGCCGAGCAGCCCGCCGTTGGTGTTGATCGGCATTCTTCCGCCGATCGACAGGTCGTCGACGTCGACGAAGTCCTTGGCCTCGCCCCGGCCACAGAAGCCGAGCTCTTCAAGCTGGGTGAAAACGAACGGGGTGAAGTGGTCGTAGAGGAAGGCCGTGGAGATGTCCTGAGGCTTGAGTCCCGAATCGCGCCACAGCTTGTGACCGACGACGCCCATCTCCGGCAGTCCGGTGATGTCGTCGCGGTAATAGCTGGTCATCACCTCACCGTCGTAGGCGGCTCCTTGGGCCGCTGCGGTGATGACCGCGGGCTGCTGCGGCAGATCTCGAGCCCGCTCGACGCTCGTCACCACCATCGCGACCCCGCCGTCGCTTTCCTGGCAGCAGTCGAGCAGACGCACCACCGGCTCAATGATCCAGCGTGACTGTTGATGCTGTTCGAGGGTGATCGGCTTGCCGTAGAACCACGCGTCGGGATTGGTCGCCGCGTGCTTGCGGTCGATCACCGAGATCTTGCCGTAGTCGGCATTGGTCACCCCGTAGGTCGACATGTAGCGCTGCGCGTGCAGCGACACCCAGGCGGCCGGAGTCATGAATCCGAACGGTGCATACGGGGCCATCCACAGCGGCGTGACACCGGGCTGGCGACCGGCGCCACCGAACCGGAACCCGGACCGTTCGTTGAATGCGCGATAACACACCACGGCTTGCGCGGCTCCGGTCGCGATCGCCATCGCCGCCTGCATCACCGTGCCGGCCGCCGCCCCACCGCCGTGCGGGACCCTGGTGAAGAACGACAGGTTCTCGATGCCGACATTGCGTGCAACCTCGATCTCCTCGTTCTCATCGACGGTGAAGGTAACCATGCCGTCGATATCGGACGGGCGCAGACCGGCGTCGTCGATGGCGGCCTTCACCGCCTCGCACGCCAGCTGCATCTCCGTTCGGCCAGACTCTTTCGAGAACTCGGTCTGCCCGATCCCCACCACTGCCGCCTTGCCGCCGAGCTTGCTCACGCATCGACTCCGTCGAGCAGGCTCAACACCGCGGTGCCGCTGACGTGGTCACCAAGACTGTTGGTGCCCTTGAGCGACACCTCGACCAGACCTTCTCCATCGACGGACGATTTGCCGGTGACGCCACCGGTGAAACGCAGCGGATCATTCGGGAATGCCGGCACTCCGAGCCGGATCGACAGCTTCTTCACCATCGCCTCGGGTCCAGCCCAATCGTGCAGAAATTTAACGCACAGCCCGTTCGTCGTCAGGATGTTCAAAAAGATGTCGGGGGAACCCTGACCGGTGGCGAAGTCGCGGTCGTGATGCACCGGCATGTAGTCGCGTGACGCGATGGCGCCGGCCACGATCAGGGTGGTCGTGACAGGCACGTCCAGCGGGGTGATCTCATCGCCGACGTTGACCGCGTTGTAGGCGAGAGTCGCCTCTCGTGTTGCGGTGGAGGACATTATTTTCCTTCCGAGTATTTGGCGCCGAGGCGAGCGAGCTGTTGCGAGGCCGAGCCGAGTGCGAGCTCGATGTTCTTGGCCCACAGGTAGTAACGGGATACGGGGTAGGTGATATCGATGCCCATGCCGCCGTGTACCTGCTGGGCGGTGGCTACCACGCGGGCGCCGGCTTCGGCGGCCCAGAACTTGGCGATCGCCGCCTCTCTGTCAGCAGGTCTGCTCTCGGCGACCAACCATGCGGCGTGCCATGCGGTCCAGCGGATGGCCTGGATGTCAATGAAGGCATCTGCCATTCGCTGTTGCACTGCCTGAAACGAACCGATGGGGCGCCCGAACTGTTCACGTTCCCCGGTGTAGGAGGCCGCGATTCGTAGAGCCCGTTCGGCGACACCGATCTGAATGGCGCAGAGACCGACCAGTGCCCTGGTGTACAGGGCCCCGACGACATCACCGTCATCGACGCCACCGAGGCGGTGGGCACTCGCGTTCGCGAATGCCACGTCGGCGTGCGGCTCCCCGTTGGTGGTGTCGACGGGCGAGATCTCGACACCGGGAGCGTCGGTGTCCACGATGAACAGGCCTGCGCCGTCGTCGGCGGCCGCGGAAACGACAATCGCATTGGCCAGTTGCGCGGCGGGGACCAGTTTCTTGGCGCCGTCGATCAACCAGTCGTCGCCGTCGCGCCGTGCGGTCGTGCTGCGCGGCGCCGCCGGATTCGAGTTGCCGACCTCGGCGAGTGCGGCGGTGAGGATGAGGGTGCCGTCCACCACCCCCGGCAGGTAACGCTGCTGGGTTTCGGAATCACCGTGTCTGGCAATGGTGTCAGCACCAAGGAGCAAGGTCGGGTAGACCGGAACCGGGGCCACACTCCAGCCCACTTCAGCCAGCAGCACCCCCAGTTCTATGAAGCCGCCACCGCTGCCGCCGACCGACTCGGGGAGCGCGATGCCGAGCAGATCCGACGACGCCAGTTCGCCCCACAGCGCAGCGTCGTACCGCGTCTCACCCGATTCGAGTTCGGTCAGGTGCTCGGGCGTCGCGCGAGCCTCGAATAGCTGCCGCGCGACCTTGCCAACGGTTTCCTGCTCTTCGGTGAAAGTGAAGTCCATGTGCTTTCCGCCTTCGGTCAACGAGCCGGGTGGAACTGATGCAGCACCAGTTCGTCGCCGCTCGGAAGTGCTTCGAATGTCTCGTAGAACACCTCGACCGGCATCCCGACCTCGATGTCGCCAGGTTCGATGTCGCAGAGGTTCGAGACGATGCGCACGCCCTCGTCGAGTTCGACCAGTGCGACAACATACGGGTACTGCAGAAATGGCAGCGGCGGATACTGCGGCATGACGAAGCTGTACACCCTTCCGCGACCGGTCGATACGAGATGGTCCCAATCCAGCGACTGGCATTTTCCGCACATCGGCCGCGGGGGCACGCGTAACGTCTGGCAATTGGAACACCGCTGAATGCGAAGCTCACCGTGCTTGAGGCCGGTCCAAAAGAACTCGGTGTCTGGGCTGATCGATGGTGCGAGCCTGCTCGCCATGTCATCCACCCTTTTTGAAGCGCAGGGTGCGGAACCGTTGGAGGCCGAGAACCTCACCGTCCTGGTCGCGGTAGGTCGTCACCCAGGTGACGAAGAATCCGACACCCATCCCGGTTTTCTTCTCATCGGAGATGGTCTCGAATACTGTTTCGGCGGTGATGTCGTCGCCCACCCGCGGGTACCGCTCGATCTCGAATTCGGAGTTCGTTGCGACGATGCCGGTGTAGCCGGCATCGGCGAGGAACTGCAGAGGATTCTCGCCGAGCTCGACGGGAACCCCTCCGCGGTCGTGGATGCCTTCGAGCTTGGGCGGTGCCATCGTCCAGGACTGCAGCATCACCGGGGGCGAGACGATGCCGCCGTAGCGAGAGTGCGTCGCAAACTCCTCGTCGAGATACGCCGGATTGAAATCGCTCAGCGCATATGCCCAGTGCCGGATCATTGCCGCGTTCACCGGATCGGGTGATGAAACGGGCTGCCCCGCGCTTATCGGCTGTCCTATGAGGGCATCCAGGCGTTGGCGTAGTTCGCTTTTCGCTTCTTCAGTCATGTCCTGTTCCTTCGGTTAGGAGGCCCGCATGTCCCGTGGTGCCCGCGGCATCCCGAGACCGGCCATCGCGATGATGTCGCGCTGGAGTTCGTTGGCGCCGCCGCCGAACGTGTTGATGACGGCGAGGCGGAACGCGCCCTCCAGTTCGCCCTGCAGCGGGGCGGCGTCGTCTTTGCGGACACCGGCGTGGCCGACGACGTCCAGCAGTTCGCGAGCTACCACCTGAGTGAGCTCTGTGCCGAAAACCTTTGAGGCAGAAGCTTCGGCCATGCCCAACGCTCCTGCCCCCATGTTGGCGTTCACCCGCAGATTCAGCAGCCTGTAGGCGCCGACCTGAGCTTCTACACGCGCCAGTGCCTGTTGAACCCACGGCTGGTCGATCACGACACCGTCGTCAAGCGGGGTCTTCTGGGCCCATTTCAGGGTTTTCTGGAACAACGGTTCGAGGGCGCCGAGATTGCCGAGAGCCGCACGCTCCAGGTTGAGCTGGTTGGTGACGAGTTTCCAGCCCTCGTTCTCGCCAAGCACGATCGCACTGGCGGGGACCCGTACGTCGTCGTAGAAGGTGTAGTACGTCCTGACTCCCGGCATCGTGTTCAATGGCTTCCAGGAGTACCCCACCGAGTCGGTGGGCACCATGAAGACGGTGATGCCCTTGTGCTTTTTGACCGTCGGATCAGTCCGCGCGGCAAGCCAGATGTAATCGGCGAATTCCGCGCCACTGGTGAACATCTTGGAGCCGTTGATCACGAACTCGTCACCGTCCCGTACGGCGGTGGTGCGCAACGAGGCCAAGTCGCTGCCGGCACCGGGCTCGGAGTAGCCGATGGCAAAATCGACCTCGCCCTTGAGGATCGCCGGGAGGAACCGGGTCTTCTGCTGGTCGGTACCGAACTGAATGAGAGTGGGCCCCACAGTGTTCAGGGTGATCATCGGAAGGGGCGCGTTTACCCGCCGCGCCTCTTCTCCGAAGATGTACTGTTCCAACGCAGTCAGCCCGTGACCGCCGTACTCGATGGGCCACGCGACGCCGAGCAGGCCTGCCGCGCCCAGTGCACGGCGGACCTCGGTCATCGCGTCGCCGCCCTCCATAAGCCCCGCGACGGCCGCTCGTCGCTCGGGTGTCATGACAGACG
Organism: Mycobacterium sp. P2_H7; assembly: GCF_056403275.1. Lineage (NCBI taxonomy): Bacteria > Bacillati > Actinomycetota > Actinomycetes > Mycobacteriales > Mycobacteriaceae > Mycobacterium > Mycobacterium sp. P2_H7. The sequence goes on from NZ_JBFUFU010000004.1 coordinate 133,417, forward strand.
CGAGGCGCTCTCGGTAGTCCTTGCGGAGCTGCTCCTGCGCTGGCGTGTAGTCGAAATCCATCAGACGCTCACTCCGAGTCGTACCGGCATACTCTTGACGCCGGGTGTCATCGTGGCGCGCAGGCGCGTCACATTCCCGGTCAGTTCGATGGTCGGATAGGTTCCCAGCAGGACCTCGAAGAACACCCTCGCCTCGAGTCGGGCGAGCTGTGCACCTAGACACGCATGCTCGCCGGCGCCGAAAGCGATGTGCGGGTTGGGGTTCCGCGTGATATCGAATTGCTCGGCGGTGGGTCCGAATATTTCCTCATCGCGGTTGGCCGAACCGTAGAGCATGACGATCGTATCGCCCGACTTAATCCGCTGTCCCCGGATCTCGACGTCCTCGGTGGCCCGTCGAGCCATGTGCGTCACAGGGCTGGTGTAACGCAGCATCTCCTCGACAGCGCTGGGCATCAGTTCGGGATTTGAGCGGAGTAGGGCGAACTGGTCCGGGTTCTCGATCAGTGCCAACGTTCCGAGCGCGATCAGGTTGCGCGTCGTCTCGTTGCCCGCCACCAGCAACAGGAACGAGAAGTTGAGCAGATCCTGATCGGTGAGCCGCTCGCCGTCCACTTCCGCAGCGGCGAGGATCGAGAGCAGATCATCCTGCCCGGACGCCTCGCCGGACCGCCGCATCGCGATGAGTTTGGTGAAGTATTCGTACAACTCGCCTAGTGCGACCAGGTGATCCATTTCGATGTCAGGGTCGGCCGTGCCGACTGCCGCGTCCGACCACGTGCGGAACTTCTCCCAGTCCTCGGTCGGGGCGCCCAGCATCTCGGCGATCAACCGGGTGGGCAGGGGAGCGGCGAGATCCTCGGCGAACTGCTGTGTCTGTGACGGGTCGATCTCGTCGACGATCCCCTTGACCAGGTCGCGCACCTTCGGTTCCAGCAACGTCACCTGACGGCGGGTGAAGCCGGAGTTGATCAGCTTGCGCAACTGCCGGTGCCGGGGCGGATCCGTGAAGATGAGGTTGCCCTCCTGGACCGGTTCGGGCTGGCTGGGATCGGGGATGGTGATGCCCTTGGTGGACGTGAACTGCATCGGATGGCCGGACACGTACCGGATGTCCTCGTACTTCAGTAATGCCCAGAAGTCGGTGACGTCGTTCCACACCACGGGGGTGGAGTTGCGGAGTTCGAGATAGGCCGGATAGGGGTCGCCGGCATAGAAATCGGGCGAGTGCAGGGGTACGGATGTTGTCGGCACCTGAGGCCTTCCGATCAGCAGTGGAGTAATCGGACAAATAAGCTAAAACTGTCCGGCAGTATCAGTGTCTACCGCACGCGACTTGACGTGTCAATGGCAATAAACACATGTAAAACCTCATTTCGTTGACTCGTGCATCGACTTGGGTGTACACAATATTCCAATATGTACGGCTACTTGAAGCAACGATGGTAGCTGCCCGACGGCGGAAGGTACGACAGCGCTGATGGCTGAGGCAGGTCCATTCATCGACACCTACGGGCACTTCATCGACGGTGGGTGGGTCGAACCGGATGCGGGTCGATACGACGTCATCAACCCCGCGACCGAGGAGGTGATAGCTACTGCTCCGGATGCGAGTGTCAGGCAGGCCGAGGCGGCTATCGGTGCTGCACGATCGGCCTTCGATTCCGGGCGGTGGAGCGAGCTCTCGTCGGCCGACCGTGCTCGTTGCCTCCAGCAACTCAGCGATGCACTGCTGGCGCACGCCGACGACACTTACGCGCTCGCGCAGGCCGAGTGGGGATGTACAGCAAATGAACGAATCATTCATGTCGAAGGTCCGGCGATCATGGCTGGGCATGCCGCGGAACTCGCGATGGAACCCGTCGAAGCACCCATTGCACCCTGGGGAGCGGGCGGATCGACCCTCCTGCGATACGAACCGCTCGGCGTGGTGTCGATGCAGACGCCATGGAACTTTCCGCACACCCTGAACGTGATGAAGCTCGGCGCAGCACTGGCCGCAGGCAATACCGTGGTGCTCAAACCCTCACCGTTGACACCGCTTGCCGGGTTGGCGCTGGCGCGACTCATCGATGACGAAACCGACATCCCCCCGGGTGTCGTCAACGTCGTGACGCCGAGCGGGCTGGAGGCCAGCAGAGCGCTCACGCTAGACCCGCGTATCGATATGGTCAGCTTTACGGGCAGCTCGGCGGTGGGCCGTGAAGTCATGGCGGGAGCAGCCACGACGATGAAGCGGATTTTGCTGGAATGCGGTGGCAAGTCGGCCTGCATACTCCTCGATGACGTCGATGTCACCGACGAACTCTTGGAGCGGATCCTCTTCGAGAGCTTGACGATGCACGCAGGTCAGGCATGCATCCTCACGAGCAGACTGGTGTTGCCCGAATCGCTGCACGATGACGTCGTGGCCCGACTCTCCGAAATGGCCCGAAATGTGGTGGTCGGTGATCCGACCGATGCTGCTGTCACCATGGGGCCGTTGATCAACCGTGCGCATCTCGAACGCGTCGAAGGTTTCGTCAACAGAGCCGAAAGCGACGGGGCGACAGTCGTTGTCGGTGGCCGCCGGCCGAAAGACCTGCAACGCGGATTCTTCTTCGAACCAACCATCCTGACGGGCGCGAGCCGTGATTCATACATCGCGCAGGAGGAGGTGTTCGGCCCTGTCCTCACGGTCCTGCGTTATCGAGACATCGATGATGCGGTGGCGATTGCCAATGATTCCGCGTACGGGCTGGGGGGCGCGATATGGGGAACTGATGTCGAGGCTGCGGTCGCAGTGGCGCGGCGCATCCGCACCGGGCAGATATCGATCAACGGGACTATCGCTGGCGCCGCACCGTTCGGCGGATTCGGACAGAGCGGTATCGGCCGGGAGGGCGGTGTCATGGGGTTACGGGCACTCATGGAGCCCAAGGTGATTGCGGTGCCAGCCTCATGAGCCGAGCATTAGAGGGACTGCGGGTGGTGGAGCTGGGCAGCGAGATCGCCGGCCCCTACTGCACAAAGCTCCTGGTCGACCTCGGCGCCGATGTGTGTAAGGTCGAGCCGCCAGCAGGGGATCCATTGCGGCGCTGGGGGCCTGCCATCGCCGACGACCATAGCGGACTCTATGAGTACGTCAATGCCGGAAAATCGGGGATCACCGCCGATCTAGGAAGTCAAGGGGATGCAGCCCGGGTATGCGAACTGATCGCCAACGCCGATCTTCTGGTCGAGAACCAGCCACCCGGTGCGCTTCAGGTCTATGGGCTCGATGCTGACGCGTTGCGGAAACTCAATCCGAGGCTGGTCGTCGTGCGGATCTCCGACTTCGGGCAGCGCGGACCACTGTGGGATCGCCAGACCACACCACTCACCCTGCAGGCGGCATCGGGGTGGGTCAGCCCACGGGAATTGGATCGGCCGCCGGTACAGGCCGGGGCTCGGATTCCAGAGTTCATCGGCGGCGCATACGCGGCCATGGGTGCGTTGACAGCGTTGCGCATCGCAGGGGGAGTGGGACACACCGTCGAGGTCGATGTGTCGATGTTCGAGGCATTGCTGTCGACGTTGCCGTATCCGATGTTGATGGCAGAGCGGCTGAAGAACATGGGACTGCCCATGAACGCGAAGGCCGCACCGATGTTGGGGATCGTTCGCGCCTTGGACGGGTGGGTCGGCATCAACTGTCTGACCGGTCAGCATTGGTTGGACGTCTGTGCGATGGTCGGCCTTCCGGATTTCGGTGAGCATCAACTGGCGATCATGCTGGGCGGACCCGAACGCGAAGAGTTTCTCGCCGAAGCGCAGCCGTGGCTGGATTCCATAGCGGTGGCCGAACTCGTCGACCTCAGTCAGGCAATGCGCATCCCAGCGGCTCCGGTCACCGATGGCGACACGATTCTCAGTTGTCCCCAGTACTCCGAACGAGGATTCTTCGTCGAGGCTGGACCCGACGCCGCGCGTTTCTTCAGACCGGGTGCACCCTTCCGAATGTCTGAGACGCCGGTGCAGGAGCCCGCGCCGGCTCCTCGGCTCGGCCAGAACCGTGTGATCGACTGGGGCACTAGGTCCCCGGGCGGCACAGCCGTCGTGGCTCAAGACCCGGCCCTGCCGTTCACCGGACTCAAAATCTTCGACCTGAGTACCTTCTGGGCCGGCGCCTACCTGACCTGCTACCTCGGTGCCTTCGGCGCGGAGGTGATCAAGGTGGAGTCGATACAACGTCCCGACGGACACAGGTTTTCCGGAGCACTGTTGCGGGAGGGTGACGACTGGTATGAGCGTGGACCACTGTGGCAGGGCACCAACCTGAACAAGCGTGATATCACTCTTGATCTGACCACCGAGGAGGGGCGTAGCCTGGCACTTCAACTGGCCGCCGAAGCCGACGTCGTGGTGGAGAACTTCTCGCCAAGGGTGGTCGAGCAGTTCGGGCTCGACTACGACTCGCTGACGGCCATCAATCCTGACGTCATCATGGTTCGAATGCCAGGCTTCGGGCTCGCAGGACCGTGGCGCGACTACGTCGGGTGGGCGCTGAACATCGAGCAACTCTCCGGAATGTCCTCCGCCACAGGATATTCCGACGGTCCACCGTGCAATCTGCAGGGTCCAGCCGACCCGATCGCCGGCGTACACGCGACGGTGGCATTGCTAGCAGCGCTCGAACACCGACGCCGAAGCGGACAGGGCCAGCTGATCGAGGTGGCCCAGATCGAGGTTGGCGCGGCGGTCACCGCTGATCCCGTCATTGATCGCTCTCTGACAGGCAAAGTGCGAGAGCGCGAGGGAAATCGGCATCGTGAATACGCGCAGGGCGTATACCCGACCGACGACCCTGACGGTTGGATCGCGTTGTCGATTCGCGATAACGCCGACTGGGCTGCAGTTGCCGACATCCTCGGCTTCGAAAGCGCCAATGATGCCCGGTTCGTGTCCCCGCAGGCGCGGCTGGACAATCACGACGCGCTCGACGAGCTACTGACCTCCTGGACAGTCAGACACACAGCGCAGCAGGTGGTCGAGGAGCTCGACCGGCGCGCTGTGCCGGCCGAACGCGTGCTCACGGCCGATCGCATGTACGACATCCAGCAACTGGATGTGCGGGGCTACTACGAGGACCTGGAGCATCCGATTACTGGTCGACATCGGTTTCCGGGCTGGCCATTTCGCATATCTCCCGGGCCCGAGCGGCACCACCGTATGCCGTCGCCGACGCTTGGCCAGCACAATACCGAAGTATTGACACAACTGGGTCTGTCCAGTGCGGAGATCGATGACCTGCGCGCCCGCGAAGTGATCGGCAACCGTCTGCGCGGCAACTGACCGCGTTCAACCGGCTCGAACTGCGCGGAGTTGTTCATTCCGACCACACACTGAGAATGCTCATTTACGATTATCGCTATAGCTGATTTCAGATTCGAGATCAGATGTTCACGGTGGGAGGGCGTCATGGCATATGCCAGAATCGGCAGCGCAGCTGCTCGCCCGTTGGCCGGTATCGCGACGGTGGTGACCATCGGTCTGATCATCACCCTCGCCGTCCAGTTGTTTCGCGGCGTCGTGTTCGACGACAGTGTCGGGGTCACTGTCGTCGCAGACCGGGCCGGCCTTGTGATGAATCCCAACGCCAAGGTGAAGATGCGCGACGTCGAGGTGGGGCGGGTCGCGTCGATCGACGAGCAGGCCGACGGAACCGCCGTCCTTCACCTGGCCATGGAACCATCCGCGTTGGAGATGATCCCAGGAAACGTGGCCGTGGACATCGCCGCGACAACGGTTTTCGGCAGCAAGTATGTGCAGCTGATTGCACCGACGGCACCACCTGAGGGCGTCCTGAGCAAAGGCCAGGTGATATCGGCCGGGCGAGTGACCGTCGAGGTCAACACAGTCTTTCAGCAGCTGACCCAACTCATTTCCGCTGTGCAGCCCGAGAAGGTGAACACGGTACTCACCGCACTGGCGGCGGCGCTCGGCGGCCGCGGTCAGAAGCTGGGCCAGACCATCACTGACGCGGATTCGCTTCTCAACGATCTCCATCCCAGCATGCAGAACCTGCACCACGACTTGTCCAGCGCACCTCTGGTGCTCAATACCTTCGCAGACGTGACACCGGACCTGATGCGCACTCTGCAAAACTCAAGTCGACTAAGCCGTGAGATAGTAGATGAGCAGAGCAATCTCGATCGATTCTTGATCAGTATCATCAGCGTGTCGGACACCGGCAACGACGTGGTCGGCGGCAACCGCAAGGCGCTCACCGACACCCTGCAACTTTTGGTCCCGACCACCGAGCTGCTGAACAGATACAACCCTGCGTTGAACTGCCTACTCAGCGGACTGATTCCGCTCGTAAAAGCTCCGCCGTTGCGCCTTCCCGGTGCCGAAGTCAACACCGGATTCACCTGGGGTGTCGAGCGATATCGCTACCCCCAGGATCTTCCGAAGGTGGCGGCCAAGGGAGGACCGCAATGTGCGGGCCTGCCAGTGCCATTCGAAAAGCGGCCGCCATTCCTTGTTGCCGATACCGGTGCCAATCCCTACCGGTATGGCAACACGGGAATAGTCCTCAATGCCGATGGGCTCAAGCAGCTTCTGTTCGGTCCGAGTGACGGACCGCCACGCAACGCGGCGCAGATCGGCCAGCCGGGATGAGCGGCCTGCGAGGCACGGCGGTCAAGTTCGGGGCGTTCGCGGTCGTGATGTCGTTGGTGACCGTCGTCCTCGTGATGATTTTCAGTCAGTACCGGGGCGGGCCCGCGAACCAGTACTCGGCTGTCTTCGTCGACGCGTCGGGACTGAGGGTCGGTGATACGGTGCGAGCATCTGGACTGCGCGTGGGTAGTGTGACAAATGTTGCGCTGCAACCAGATAAGACGGTTATTGTCGATTTCGACGCTGACCGCTCGGTCATTCTGACGACCGGCGGCAGGGCGGCCGTACGCTATCTGAATGTCGTCGGTGACCGCTACCTCGAGCTTCTTGACCAATCTGGTTCCACCCGGCTACTGCCGGCAGGCAGCCAGATCCCGACGGACCGTACGGCTCCGGCACTGGATCTAGACGTGCTACTGGGTGGCCTCAAGCCGGTAATTCAAGGCCTCAAACCCGAGGACATCAACGCACTCACGGCCTCGCTCATCAAGATCATGCAGGGTCAGGGCGGCACTCTCGAATCACTGTTCTCCCGCACGTCCTCGTTCACGAATGCGTTGGCGGACAACCGACAGTTAGTCGAGCAGATGATCGACAATCTCAACAAGGCGATGGTCACCTTGTCCAAGGATGGAGATGACTTCACCGGAACTCTCGACCGCCTGCACCGGCTCATGAAAGAGCTCGCCGATGAGCGAGAACCCATCGGTACCGCCATCGACTCGTTGAGCGCCGGCACCACGTCCCTGGCTCAGCTACTCATCGATGCCGGCCCGCCGCTCACCCGTACGATCGGAGAGCTAGGTCGCCTTGCGCCTAACCTGGCCGCCGGAAACGACAAAATCGACGCCGCGCTCGGTAAGGCACCGGAGAACTATCGCAAGCTGGCTCGAATCGGTGCCTACGGCAGCTTCCTCAACTACTACCTGTGTGGAATTCAGGTACGGGTGAGCGACCTCCAGGGACGCACCTCGGTGTTTCCTTGGGTGAAGCAGGAAACCGGAAGGTGCGCCGACCAACCATGATCAAGTACCGGGGGGCGCACCTTATCCGCAAGGGCTTCATCGGCGTGATGCTGGTCGTTCTGGTCATCGCAGTGGGACTACAGCCAGATCGGATCATCAACTGGGCGACAGCGATTCGCTACCAGGCCTTGTTCGTGGAGGCAGGCGGTCTTACCGTCGGTAACGAGGTGAAGGCATCGGGAGTGACAATCGGCTCTGTCACCGGAGTATCGCTGCACGCCGGCAAAGCTCTTGTTGATTTCACGGTGAACAGCAAGGTGTCACTCGGGTCGAACACCACTGCGCACATCCGGACCGGAAACCTCCTCGGCGAGCGGATTCTGACCCTGGAGTCCGCCGGTGATTCGACCATGTCACCCATGGATGTCATACCTGTGTCGCGGACAGCCTCGCCCTACTCGCTTACCGAGGCGGTGGGCGACTTGACATCAAATACCGCAGGTACCGACCTCGGCTCACTCAATCAGTCACTCGACACACTCTCCGCGACCATTGACCAGATAGCGCCCCAACTCGGGCCGACATTCGACGGCCTGGCCAGGCTGTCGAGGTCGGTCAACGACCGTAACGACACGATCGAAGAACTCCTGGAAAGTGCCAAGAATGTCACAGGCATCCTCGCCGATAGCAGCCAGCAGATAGATCAGCTGATCTTGAACTCCAACGACCTTCTCGGGGTTCTTGTGCAACGCAGGCAGGCAATCGTGGCCTTGCTCAATTCGACATCGGCCTTAGCCCAACAGATCTCAATCTTGATCAAAGACAACCAGTCGGTTCTGGCTCCGATGCTGGAGAAACTCAATTCGGTGACTGCGGTGCTGGAGAAGAATCGCGACAACATCGCCAAAGGGCTGCCTGGCCTCACCAAGTACCTGTCCACACTGAGCGAGATCGTCTCGAACGGACCGTACTACACCGCCTACGTACCGAATCTCATACCCGGACAGTTCACCCAGCCATTCCTCGACTACATCGCCGGATTTCGGCGAGGAAGCAACAACGGTAAGCCGCCCGACAACGCGGGTCCCCGTGCTGAAATTCCGCTGCCGTACAACGGTATTCCCCAGGGGCCGCATTGATGACCAGATCGCTGCTCGCCCGCCTTGCGGCCGTCGCCTTGACAGCGCTGCTGCTGGGTGCGATCGGTGTAGTCGTTCATGGCACCTACTTCGCGCCAAAATCGATCACGGCGTATTTCGTCAAGGCGACGGCCGTTTACCCGGGTGACGAGGTTCGCGTCGCGGGGGTGAAGGTCGGCCTCATCGAGTCCATCGTTGCAGAGGGGACGCAGGCGAAGGTCACGATGACCGTCGACCCCGACGTCCCGATCCCCGCGGAGGCGACAGCTGTGATCGTCGCGCAGAACCTTATTTCGGCGCGCTACGTACAACTAGCACCCGCCTATGAGTCCAGCGGTCCGGCGATGCCAGATGGGGCAGTGATACCGCTCAAGCGGACTGCGATTCCCGTCGAGTGGGACGAAGTGAAGGACCAATTGAACCGGCTGGTGACAGAACTTGGTCCCACCGGGGACAAGTCGGCCACGTCGGTCTCCCGATTCATCGACAGCACCGCAAATGCCATGGGAGGCAATGGAGAAAAGTTGCGGCAGACATTGACGCAACTATCCGGAGTCGGGAGAATTCTTGCGGCCGGTAGCGGCGATATCGTCGACATCATCAAGAATCTGTCCACTTTCATCAGCACCCTTCGCGACAGCAACGCCCAGATCGTGCAGTTCCAGGATCGGTTCGCGACGCTGACGAGTGTCCTGGACGGCAGCAGGTCCGACATGGACGCGGCGCTGACCAACGTGGCGGATGTCGTCGACGACGTGCAACGCTTCGTCAGTAGCAACCGTGATCAAGCCGCCGAACAGATCCAGCGGCTGTCGAACGTCACACAGGAGCTCGTTGCACACCAGCGGGACCTCGAACAACTTCTGCATGTGGGCCCGACAGCGATTGCGAACACCAATAATTTCTTCGATCCCCGCGATGGCGGGATCGTCGGAACATTCGCCTTCGCAAACCTCGCCAACCCCATGCAACTGATCTGTGGATCGATCGGGGCCATCGAGAACGTCACAGCCACCGAGAGCGGCAAGATTTGTGCCCAGTACCTGGGGCCGGCCCTACGCACCATGAATCTCAACTATCTTCCGCTGGGCCTGAATCCATTCCTCGCCGCGGTGCCGCCACCGCAGGACTACCTCTACACCGATCCACGGCTAGCGCCAGGGGGAGCAGGCCCGACGCCCGGGCCTCCGGAGACACCACCGGCGGTGTCGGCATACACCGGGATGGATCACGACCAAGCCCCACCGCCGGGCTACGGCCCGCCCCTGCCCACGCCTTACCAGCCCAAGGACCTGCCGGGTCTCATGCTCCCGCCGCCGGTCAGCGGGGTACAAGACGGATCGCCGCAGGGGCCGCCCTTACCAGCCGGAGCGCCGCTGCCGGAAGGGACGCCACGCCCATGACGACTGCCCGGATCGTCAAGAGTCTGGCCGGCATCTGTTGCTGTGTCGTGCTGACCACAGTCGGGTGCGGCTTCAAGGGAGTGACCTCCCTCCCGTTGCCAGGCACCGTCGGGGCGGGGTCGGGGGCCGCGGTGTACCACCTCGAATTCGCCAATATTGGTACTTTGGAATCAAATTCGCCTGTGATGATCGCGAACGTCGTCGTAGGAAATGTCCGTGCGATGGCGTTTGACAATTGGCGTGCTGACGTTGAGGTGTCGATCCGTCCCGATATCGTCGTCCCAGCCAATGCAGTGGCCACGGTTGGGCAGACCAGCCTTCTGGGTTCGATGCACGTCGCACTCGATCCACCGATCGGCGTGGCACCCGCGGGCCGGCTGCCACCGGGATCCACACTTCCGCTTTCCGGTACTTCCACATATCCGTCAACCGAACAGACCTTGACTGCTCTGTCGACACTGGTCAACGCGGGCGGGCTGGGTCAGATAAGCGATATCGTGCGTAGTCTCAACACGGCTCTGTCCGGGCGCGAACCACAGGCGCGTGATCTGATCACCCGACTCGACGATTTCGTCGGACTATTCGACGATCAGCGAGCTGATGTGATCGAGTCCATCGCGGCGCTGAATCGGTTGTCGGACAAACTCGTTGCCCAGCGCGGCGTGTTAACCACCGCCCTACATGACATTCCTGCCGCGTTGGACGTGCTAATCCGGGAGCGGCCGGCGCTTACGAGCGCGCTCACCAAACTGGGTTCGTTCAGCGACGTAGCCTCGGCTCTGGTCAAAGATTCCGGCACGGACCTGGTGGCGAACCTCCAGAACCTGGCACCGACTGTGAAGGCCCTTGCCGATGTCGGGCCGGATCTCGCGAGTGTGCTCGCATACCTGCCGACGGCGCCGTTCGGCCAGAACGTCATCGACCGCGGGATCCGTGGTGACTATATGAACCTGTTCATCACCGTCGATCTGACGACGGCTCGCCTGAAGCGAACTCTTCTGGCTGGCACCCGATTCGAGGACCAGAACGCACAGCTCGTACCAGCACCCGGTGATACAGGCTACGACGCGTACTACTCCAGAAACCCCCTCGGTGCACCGATTTCGCCCCCGCCTGCGAACTATGCAGACTCTTTGAAGATCGTCGCGCCGCCCCCGCCACCTGCACCGCCAGCCGGATCGCCGACAGAAGGTGAGGGCTAGTGTTCAGCAGGCTCATCCGCGTGCAACTGATCATCTTCGTGATCGCATCAATAGTCGGGGTGACGGCCATGGTCGTCGGTTACCTTCAGATACCGCTGCTGTTCGGCCTGGGGAGAACGATCGTCACCGTCGAGCTGCCCGCCGGCGGGGGACTCTACACATTCTCGAACGTCACCTATCGCGGTGTGCAGATCGGCAGGGTCACTGACGTCGCGCTGACACCGGCCGGGGCGAAGGCGACCTTGTCGCTGGACACTTCACCGAAGGTACCCGCCGATCTCGTTGCCGAAGTGCACAGTATCTCCGCCGTCGGCGAACAGTACATCGATCTGATGCCACGGACATCGGAGCCGCCCTACCTGCAGAACGGATCTGTGATCGCACTGCGCGACACCAGAGTTCCTCAGCCTATCGGCCCGCTCATGGACAATGCCAGTGCCCTGATGGCCAGCCTCCCGAAGGGTCAACTGGCGACAATGTTCGACGAATCTGCGAAGGGGCTCGATGACGCGGGCTACGACCTCGGCTCGCTACTGGATTCGGCAGCCACGGTGGCTCACCGCGCCCGTGGCACGTCGGGGGAGATCGGCACTGTGATCGACGACAGTGTGCCTCTGCTGGACGGTGCTGCGCAATCCGCCGGTGCGACGCGGATCTGGACGCGCAGCCTGGCGGAGGTGACCGACCAACTGGTAACCAACGAGCCGCAGGTTCGTACACTCCTGCAGGATGGGCCCGGCGCCTTCGATGAGGTAACGCGCCTTTTGACTCAGGTGAAGCCGACACTCCCCGTGCTGCTGGCCAATCTGACCAGTTTGGGCAAGGTTGCCGTGACCTACAATCCCTCGCTCGAACAGCTTCTGGTGCTCGTCCCGTCATTTTTCGCAGGGTTGGGCGCGCTGTCGCATATTGCCAATGCGACCGGCTTGCCCTTGGGGGATTTCAGGGTTGGACTCAGCGATCCTCAGGCCTGCACGGTCGGCTTCCTGCCACCGTCCCAGTGGCGTTCACCTGCCGACACGACGACAATCGACACCCCCGATGGGTTGTATTGCAAGCTGCCCCAGGATTCCCCCATTCTCGTCCGGGGCATACGCAACCTTCCATGTATCGCGCACCCGGGCAAGCGAGCGCCCACAGTAGACATGTGCGACAGCGACAAGCCGTTCGTCCCACTGGCGCTGAGGCAACATGCGCTTGGACCCTACCCACTCGATCCAAACCTGCTGTCTCAGGGCATTCCGCCCGACGATCGAGTGCCAGGACAAGCTCCTCTGACCGCGCCGATCGAGGGCACACCGCTGCCCCCAGGGGCACAGCCCAGCGGAACGCCGCCGGGCCGGCAGCCCGTGCCACCACCCCCGGATGCGCCTGCGCCGGCAATGGAACCGCCCGTCGAACCGGCACCGCCCGACGACGTCCCTACTCCCGCTGTGGTGCCCAGCTCGGCGCACCTGGATCGATCTGGCGGCCCTTCCGTGGCCGTGCAATCTTACGATCCCCGAACTGGGCGCTACCTGGGCGCCGACGGTGTGGCACATACACAACCGGATCTGATTGCGCAGACAGCGCCGAAGAATTGGCAGCAACTCGTTCTCGGCTCTGAGGTCACACCTTGACTCGATGCGTTCTCTGTGCTGCCGCCCGCCTGGCGAGCAGCTCTCTTTTGACAGCGGCTTGGTTCGGTGCAACTCCGATCCCAGCGGCGCTTGCCGACATCAACGAAAATGCTCTGAACGGAACTTTCACGGTGGTATCTGACGGTCAGTGGGCGAAGACGAATGACCGGTTCCATGATGAGGTAACCGTGGTCAGCACGTGGACCATCGTCACGAGTTGCCGCACCACCGCAGATTGCGGTGGACGTGTGACCAGTGATCAAGGCTGGTCGGCAGACGTCAGCTACGTCGAACCCATGTGGTACGTGAGCCGTACGCTGCCGGACTGGATGAAATGCCCGGATGGGACGGACGTTTCGGGACGGCAAACCTTCAAGTTCTTCCCAGATGAACTCAACAAACCAGTTCTTCGCGGCTGGGACAACACACTTGGACCTAGCGGTGCCTGTGGCGTCAACAAGGTGCTCAACATCGAGATGCCCCTGAAGCTCATCCCGGTTGAGCCAGGCTGACAAGTAGCTCAGTCGACCATTGCGGCTATGGTGTCTACCACGCAGGCCGGTCGCGGCGATCCTTCCACTTCCACGGTGACGCGCACTGTCGCCCGCCCGCCTTTGTCGTTCCGTATCACGTTGATCAATTCGGCACCGGCGCGGATGCGCGAATCCACTGGAACCGCGGCAGGAAACCGAAGCTTGTCCACTCCGTAGTTGACCTGCATCGAGAGCCCAGTCACCCGATAGATCTGCTGCACCAAGATCGGAACGAGTGACAACGTCAGGTAGCCGTGGGCGATCGTCATTCCGTACGGGCCGCTCGCGGCCCGAGAGACGTCGACGTGTATCCACTGATGGTCGCCGGTGGCATCGGCGAACAGGTCGATCTGCTGTTGGGTGATCGTGTGCCAGCCGCTGTAGCCGAGATGCTCGCCAACGTGTGCTTCGAAGCCGTCGACACCGTGATAGAGCGCCGGCGCCGGAGGGGCCTGCGTCATACCGACACCTTGAGGCGCAACTGCTCGATTGCGTTGCCGCCCATGATCTTCGCCTTGGCTGTTTCAGAGATGCCCTCGAGGCGATCGATGAAACTCAGTGGATCGCCGATTCCCTCGGGGTGGGGGAAGTCCGAGCCGAACATCACGTGGTCCTCGCCCATGATGTCGACGATCGATTTCACGTCGTCTTCGAGGAACGGGTGGATGTAGATGTTGCGCTTGAACACCTCGACCGGGTGCTCTTCGAACTCTTTGGGCATGACCCGGTAGGCCTTCTCCAGCTGACGCAGCAGGTTCTTCACCCACCCACTGCCGTTCTCCACGACCAGGACTCGCAGATCGGGGAACCGCGACAGCACGCCGTGGCAAATCAGTGCGGCCAAGGTGTCCTCCATGGCACGGAACCCCATCACCACCTCGCGCAGGGCGCTGGTCTTGAACGACAGATACTCGCCGCCGCCCTCCCACTCCATCAGGTGCTTTTGGTAGCCGCTGTCGGATGCGTGGAATGTGACGGGGATATCGGCCTTGACGACCTCCGCCCAGAAGGGATCGAATTCCGGCAGTCCCATCGAGCGGGATCCGCCGAACCGACTGGGCACCGGTGCCGGACGCACCAGGAAGGTCTTCATTCCGCGTTCGAGGGCCCAGTGGAACTCTTTTATCGCCTCGTCGACCAGCGGCAGGCAGATCACGGGGGTGGCGAAGATGCGGTCCTGATAGTTGAACGTCCAGTGCTCATGCATCCACTCGTTGAGCGCATGGATCACCGCGTGCGTCAGGACTACGTCATCGGTAGTGCGCTCCTCAATAAGGCTCGCCAGCGTCGGGTACATCACGCACTGGTCGATACCGAGCTCATCCATCAACTGCAGACGAGGTGCCGGCGACTGGTAGGCGGGAATGACATCCATCGCTTCCCCGATGAATTCGCGAAAGTTCAGGCCGTCGGGATTGTTGCCGAGGAAGTAGTCCTCGGCGCTACCGGGCCGCGCCACCCGCGCGAAGGTGGGATTGGGGATCATGTGGCTGATGTGGTCCTTGACCACAAGCTTCGGTCGCCCGTTCACCTCGACGTAGCCAACCTTGCCCCGGTGCTCTTTGGGCAGGTACTTGAGCAGAGCTTCCTGCGTCTCGTACATGTGGTTGTCGATATCGAACACCGGGTACGGGAGTTGGCGGGACGGCATGGGGCTGATTCCTCCTCGGAGCAGCGAATATCAGCATTTACATTTATCGAGAATGACGTTATCACCCTAGCTCGGGAACCTCCACACCCGCCTGCGCATCAGTCGCGTGACCAGGCTTCAACGACTGCTTCCGTCGTCGTCACGGTGGCCAGCAGCGCCAGCGTGTTGTCGATCACAGATTCGGCATATTCCCGCGGATAGCCACTTACCGCATCGCGCGGCAGGACGAACTGATAGCTTCGATTGACTGCGTCCATGACGAGATTCGTGATCGCCACGTTCACCGAAACACCCACTCCGATAATGGTTTTGATACCCATGTTCCTCAACACGGAGTCGAGGTCGGTACCGGTCATCGGGCCCGCGCCGTGCGTTCGGGTGAGCACCAGATCAGAAGGGTGTGGTCCGAGATTCGGCAACAGTGACGCACCCGGACTGCCGGGAGTCAGGTCTGCGTCGAACGACGTACCTGCAGCGAAGAGGCGGGCGTTCGAATTGGATCCACGGCCGTCACTGCGGCGCTGGATGAGACAGTGCACGACGGGAACGCCGACTGCGCGTGCGACTGCCACGAGCTCGACGATGTTCGGAATAGCTTCGCGCGCTGCTTCTTCGGCCAGCATCGGCAGTCCGGCCTCGGCTCCGAGGACGCCGCCCTGGCACTCTTGGGTGACTAGGGCGGTACTGGCCGGCGAGATGAGGTCACGGAGAATCGGACGAGGCATGAGAACACACGTTATCGTTTGGTGCCGGGTGATTTCCAGAGGAGAGACTATGCAGATGTGGGAGTTGGCGGTCCGTGAATCAGTGCGGCAGGTGTTGTCCGATTACACCGGGGCGACAGACCGGTTCGATCTACACTCACTCGCGGCATGTTTCGCGGCCGACGGCGTGTTGGAGTTCACCGGTGGTGACCACGCCCTAAAAGGGCCCACGGCCATCGAGGATGGCCTTGCCGTCGCGATGCGTCGGTCCCGGGACGAGGCGCGGATGTCGCCGAAGTTCGTGTGCCACCACGTCTCCAGCATCAGATTCGGCTCGGTGACCACGAATCGCGTCGAAGTGAGCAGCTATTTCGCGGTATACACGGACGTCGGGCCCGACCATTGGGGTCGCTATTTGGACGTGCTCGTGCCGGAGAACGCCCGATGGGTGTTCTCCCACCGCAAGATCGTGGTCGACGCCTTCGCCACGGACAGCCTGATGGCGGGCTGATCTTCCCCTTCAGGTGGTGATGAACTCCTTGGCGAATGTCTCTGCCAACTCGATGTATTCGGCGCGGTCTTCGCCGGCTGGTGCGATGGGCAACCAAGTCACGCCAGCTGAGGTCAATCGCTGGATAAGCGAATGTCGCTCGTCGGTGGATCGGCTGTCGTCGAGCATGCTGCCCGCGGAGAAGCAGATATCTAGTGGAGCCGTCCGTCCGATGTCAGCTGCGTAGCCGCTAGCCCATGTGATGGCTGATTCGAGGTCGTCGACGGTGGAGATCTCGGCGGTGCGCGATGCGGTGGCATAGCCGAACGTGTTGAAAGGCGCCCAACCCGCTCCGCGACTGATCGCGCGACGGACTGCCGGTTTGCTGTTGCCGCCGATCCAGATCGGCGGCGGTGCGGTGACCGGACGCAGGCGGACACCGCGCGCTGCAAAAGACGACCCGACGTAGGTGACTTCGTCGCCGGCGAGCACCTTGTCGAGGACGTCGAGCGCTTCGTCGAGGAGTGCTCCGCGACGGTCGAAGTCCACCCCGAGTGCGCGGAACTCGGGCCTCAGATATCCGGCCGCCGTGCCGATGATGAGGCGTTCGCCGGAGAGCACCTGCAGGCTCTGGATCGACTTCGCGCCAAGGAAGGGATTGCGATACGCAGCGATGTAGACGTTGGTGAGCAGCTTCACCGCACTCGTCGCCGCAGCGGCAAAGCTCAGCGCAACGAACGGGTCCAACGCGTGGTGGCCGCCGTGATCGAGCCATTTTGCATCCGGGGCCGGGTGATCGGTGACGTGAACGGCGCCGTAGCCTGCGCTCTCGGCGGCGCGAGCGATATCGGTGATGGCCTCGGCGGAGACGAAGTCGTCCTGGCGGTCGACTCGTTGGGTGGGCAACTCCAGGGAGAACGAGATGGGCACGGGGGTCCTTCCGTTAGGAATCTGACGAGGTGACGAGATCGGCCAGGCGCCGGGCGTGGTGATCGGGGTCGCCGAGCATCAGGGAGGAGGATTTGGCCCGACGCACGTACAGGTGCGCGTCATGCTCCCAGGTGAATCCGATTCCTCCGTGTATGCGCATGTTATCGAGCGCGATGTGCATGAAGGCTTCGGAGGCGGCCAGTTTCGACACCGACGCAGCGATGGTGAATTCGCGGGGATCCTCCGAACACACAGCATGGTCGACGGCCGAGCGCGCACCCTCCACGAGCACGAGCATGTCGGCGCAGCGGTGCTTGACCGCCTGAAAGCTTCCGATCGGCCGGCCGAACTGGATTCTTCCCTTGGCGTACTCGACGGCCGTGTCGAGGCAACGGGCCGCCGCACCGACCTGCTCGGCTGCCAACAGGGCAGTGGCAATGTCCGCCGCCTGCCGCAGTCCGGGCCCGGCAGCGCCGGCAGCGCCGAGGATTCGCGCGGGTGTGTCCTCGAAACGCAGTCGTGCCACCTTGCGGGTGCGGTCGAGGCCGGCGAGCGCGGTGCGCTGCAGACTGTCCGCATCGCCGGCCACCGCCAGCAGCGATATGCCGCTGTCGGTTCGTGCCGCCACCAGGACGGTGTCGGCAGTATGACCGTCGAGCACCATCGGCGCGTTGCCGCGGATGCGGTATGTGCTTCCGTCGTGGTGGGCCACCAAGGTCACCGTTGCGGGATCCCAAGCGGCCAGACGGTCGTTGAGGACCAGCGTGGCGGTGCGGGAGCCGTCGACGAGGCCGGGGACGAGATCACGAATGTCCGTGTCGTCGCCGCAGTTGAGGATCGCCGGGATGGCCAGTGCGACGGTCGAGAAGAATGGCGCACACAGCAGGGCAGCGCCCATCTCCTCGAACACGACGGCCAACTCGGCGACGCGCGCTCCGGCGCCGCCGAACTCTTCGGGTACCGCGATGCCGTGCAGGCCGAGTTCAGCTGCCATCCGGCGCCACTGGGTGCGGTCGAAGCCCGTTTCGGTGTCCATGTGCCGCCGGACGGCATCGCTGGGGGATGCGATGGACAAGAAATCCCGGACCGCTTCCCTCAACTCGTCTGCGGGTCCGGGGTCTGCGGTTGGTGCTGAGATCGTCCTGATGTTGCGTCGTCCTAACTGTTCGTCTCTTCGATGGTGAGATGCCAACCGAACCCCGATATAGGCGTTTGCGATTGAGGATAGTATCTTTTTCGAAAAGAGAGAATAATGATTCTCAATGGAAGGAGCTGAGCGGTGACACCCACACTCGAATACGGGATTTTCGACTGCGATACCCACTGCTACGAGACGCGTGATGCGTTCACCCGCTATCTGCCCAAGGAGTTTCACGACAGAGCCATCGCGCCGGTCCGTGGGGCTGACGGCAAGGAATCGATTCTTGCCGGGCATCGGATCGCGACCTTCAACAGCGAGGCGGGGCTGGGCTTCGACCTTGCCTACCGCCCGGGGTCGCTCAAGGAGATGCTCAAGCAGATGGGGTCCGGCAACCCGGACGAAACCTACGAGCCGCAACCGATGCAGCCGGAATGGCTGGAGCGCGACGCGCGACTGACGGTGATGGCACAACAGAACGTTGAGCGGGCTGTCATCTTTCCCGCCGGCATGGCACTTGCCGCCGAACACTATGTGGACGACACCCCGGCGCTGTACGCCAATCTGCGGTCGTTCAACCGATGGTTCGATGAGACCTGGGGCTTCAACCACCAGGACAAGATCTACGCGACGGCATTGCTGTCGCTGCGTGACCTGGACTCGTCGATCGCCGAGACGGATGCGATCATCGCGCAAGGTGCCAAATTGGTGCTACTGCCAACCGGGCCGGCGCACGGTCGGTCGCCTGGAGACCCGTATTTCGACCCGATCTACGCACGGCTTCAGGAAGCCGGATGCACGCTGGTTTTCCATATCCAACCGTTCTGGTATTTCAACGCGATCTCACCGGCGTGGGGGCACAGCCCCGATCCCGCCGCTTGGCACATGTCCGCGTGGCAGTGGATGAACATCTACGGCCAGCGCCCGATCGAGGACACGATATCCGCGCTCATCTTCGACAATCTTTTCGGACGATTCCCAGGACTGAAGGTGCTGGTGGCCGAGCACGGTGCGGAATGGGTGCCGCAGTTCGTGATTCACATGGACAAGAGCCGCGGGATGGGCCGCAACGGACCGTGGATCGGGGGCAAGCTCACCGAGAAGCCCTCGGAGATCTTCCGGCGCCACGTAGGTGTCGTTCCCTACCCGGAGGATGACATTCCCACGATCGTCGACCGCCTCGGGTACGACGAGTGCCTGCTGATGGGGTCGGATTACCCACACGCTGAGGGACTTGCCGAGCCTGCTGATTTTGTCAAGCTGCTCGATCCGCTGGATGATGCCGCCAAGAAGCGCATCATGCGGGACAACGCCGACGCGCTGCTCACAAGGAGCTAATTCACCGTGGTGGCAGATGAAGTCGACCTCGACTTCCTGCGCGGGTCGGCGCGCGAGTTCCTGGCCGAACGCGGTGAGAAGGATTCCCTACTGGACCTTGCCGCCATGGACTGGACCGGCCTGCTTGTGGACGAATCGCTGGGCGGTTCAGGCTGGCTGCCCGTGGAGGCGACCGTGGTCGCCGAAGAACTGGGCCGCGCCAGGGACCGATCGGCATGGTTCGGCACCGTAATGGCGGCATCAGCGCTGGGATCAGCACCAGTGAGTGTCCGCGATCGATGGTTGCCTGCCCTGATCGATGGTTCGATGGCAGCAGGGCTCGCACTGTCCGGCGGTACCGTCCGGGTGGCCAAGGGCGACGCGATCGATGTCTTGGTCACCCTTGGTGCCGAAGGGGTTCAGCTGTTCGAGGTCCCCGAGACGCTATCCAAGAGCCGCGATGAAGAGTTGTTGGATGTCAGCCGAGCGGTGTGGCGGGTGGAGCTCACCCGTGCTCAGGGCGCTGTGATCGGTTCCCCCGAACGGGCGGAGAAGTTGCTGGCGGCCGCCAAGGTGCTGCTCAGCGCGGATTCGGTGGGTGCAGTCTCGAGTACCTTCGAGCGGCTGGTCGCCTACCTGAAAGAGAGGGTGGCTTTCGGGGTGCCCGTCGCCAGTTTCCAAGCGGTGCAACACCGTTTGGTGGACCTCTTGGTCGTGGAAGTGAAGGCGCGGGCGGTCATCATGAAGGCGGCACGGGCGCTGGCATCAGAGAACTCCGCCGACGATGCGGTCACTCTGGCCGCCGTGGCACACGCGTTCGTGACAGCGAAGGCATCGGCCGCCGTCGACGAGTGCATGCAGCTTTCCGGCGGAATCGGATTCACCTGGGAGTATCCGTTGCACCACGAATTGCGACGCGTGTTCACGAACGGGTATCTGCTCGGGACGAGCCGCTCCAGTCGAGCGGTGCTCGCTGAGAGGGCCGGCTGGTGAACGCCGCAAGTGTCCGTCCCAGCGATGAGCAGTTGGCTGAGTTCAGGGATCGAGTCCGGTCGCATGTCTCCCGGCACGCACCACCTTTCGAGGCGCGCGAGGGCCGCCGTGCGCCGGAGGATGCTGTGCAGGAAGCGCATCTGCGCACCTGGTTCGCAGGATTGTTCCGCGCGGGATTCGTCGGTGCGGACTGGCCCGTCGAGCACGGCGGGCGGGAAGATCATCATCCGCTGCACGATCGCATCGTCAGCGAGGAACTTCTCCGGGCCCGGGCGCCTCGCCCTGTCGACCAGGTCAACCTCGCGGCGCACGTACTACTCCATTTCGGATCTGATGAACAAAAGGCCGCCTTGCTGCCAGCGATCAGGCGCAGCGAGCACGTGTGGTGTCAGCTGCTCAGCGAACCGGACGCCGGCAGTGACATCGCCGCTGTGCGAAGCAGGGGAGTACGCCAAGAGGACGGGTCGTGGGTGCTGGACGGGCAGAAGACGTGGATCACCGACGGACACTGGGCCGACATGGGACTCGCCTTGATCCGCACCGACCCGTCCTCGACCCGCCACCACGGTCTTAGCGCTTTTGCCGTGCCGCTGTCGGCGCCGGGGGTCGAGGTGCGTCCGATCCGGACGATCAACGAGGCCATCGAGGTGAACGAGGTCTTTCTCGACGGTGTCGTGATTTCCGCTGCCGGCATGATCGGTGAACCGGGTCAAGGGTGGTCGATCATCATGGCCGGCCTGGATTTCGAACGCTTCGGGATCGGTGGCAACGTCGTCCTTCTTGAACTGCTGATCGATGATCTCGTGACCGTGGCACGTCACGCCGCCCTCGACGGCATACCCGCGCTGGCGCATGCCGATATCCGCCAGACGGTGGCTGAGATGGCGGTCGAAGTCGAGGTGGCGAAGGCATTCATCGACGATCACGTCGAACGGCTCATTGTCGGTGCGGCCGGGCAGGGTGATGGTTCGATCGCCAAGCTCAGCTTTGCAGAGACCTATCACCGGGTTTCGGCTTACGGCAGCGAACTAGGTGCCACAGTGTGCACAGTGGATAGTGATGCACATGTCAGGCAGGCAAAGCAGCGACTCCGGGAATGCTGGCTATGGTCGAGGGCCTACACCGTATCCGGCGGTAGCTCGGAAATGATGCGCAACATTCTCGCCAAACGCCGGTTGATGCTGCCAAGCAGATGAAGGGAACCTTCTGGAACCTCGTCGAGATGGCGGCGGCAACGCATCCCGACCGAGTCGTGTTGGTCGATGACTACGGCCGCGAATTGACCGGTCTGGGTCTTAGGGACACGGCGTTGACTACCGCGGCCGCGTTTGTCGAAACCGGTGTCCGTGAGGAAACCGTGGTGTCGTGGCAGCTGCCGACAACATTGGAGACCATGGTTGTAATGGTGGCACTGGCCAGGCTGGGTGCCGTCCAGAACCCGCTGCTACCGATCTGGCGGGAGAGCGAAGTACGCTTCGCCACAACCCAACTGAGAACCGAGGTGTTGTTGGTGCCGGGCATGTGGCGTGGCTACGACCATGCCGCACTGGCTCGGCAGCTTGCTGAACGGCGCAAGATGTCGACTGTCGTCATCGACCACGAGACCCCGATCGCCGGCAGCGGTTTACGGTTGCCGAAAGGTGATGTGGCCGTGCTCCCCCCACCGCCTGAATCGGCCGACGTGGCGCGATGGATTTACTACTCGTCCGGTACGACGGCAGCACCGAAGGGAGTCCGGCATGGCGACCGATCCATCATCGCAGGGTCCGCGGGCGTAATCGGGATCGTTGGCGCGAGCAGTGCCGACGTCAATCCGATCGCGTTCCCGATCTCACACATCGGTGGCGCGGCCATGCTCGCGGCGGCATTGATCACCGGTATGCGTCTCGTACTGTTCGACACGTTCGACCCCGTGACGACTCCGGGCGCAATCGCTGCTCACCAGCCGACGCTACTCGGCTCTGCCACACCGTTCTTCGTGGCTTTCATGGCTGCCCAACGTGAACACGGCGACAGTCCGCTATTCCCGAGGTTACGGGGATGTGTGGGTGGCGGCGCACCGATCACCGCGGAGCTGGGGCAGCAGGTCCGTCAGACGCTGCGGGTACCCGGGATCGCGAATGCCTGGGGGCTGACCGAATTTCCGGTCGCCGCATCGCAGAGACCTGACGCCCCTGCAGACCAGTTGGATCGCACCGTAGGCCGCCCTGTGCCTGGGGTGTCGGTCCGGGTGGTCGATGACAACGAGCGTGAGCTACCACAGGGTGGGGAGGGGGAGTTGCGGCTCAAGGGCCCGCAGTGCTTCCTCGGTTACGTCGACGCTGCACTGGATGCCGATGCCTTCGATGCCGACGGCTGGTTCCGCAGCGGTGACCGCGGCAGCGTCGATGCAGACGGCAACATCGTGGTGAGCGGGCGCATCAAGGACGCGATCATCCGAAACGCCGAGAATATCTCCGCATTGGAAATCGAGAACGTCCTGACATCCCATCCGGGCATCGCCGATGTAGCCGTCATCGGGGTGCCCGATGAACGCACCGGTGAGCGGGTGTGCGCGGTGCTGGTGGCGCGTCCAGGGACGGAACTCAGTCAACGCTCGATCTTCGAGCACTGCCAGGCCCACGGGCTGAGCAAACACAAGGCGCCAGAACGTATCGAAGTCGTCGAGGCGCTGCCGAGAAATCTGACCGGCAAACTACTGAAGGCCGAATTGCGTTCACAATTCGGTCGATAGGAAACGGAGAGAGCATGGCAGGAAGACTGGACGGCAAAGTCGCCTTCATCACGGGCGCTGCCCGTGGGCAAGGGCGGGCGCACGCGCTGGCGATGGCGAAGGAAGGCGCCGATATCATCGCCGTCGACATCTGCGCCGACATTGCGTCCAATCCGTATCCGTTGGCCACGGCCGACGACCTTGCGGAAACTGAGCGTGCGGTAAACGGGACCGGTGCTCGGGTTTACACGCGGGTCGCCGACGTTCGGGACCGCCCTGCAATGCGGGAGGCGCTGGAATCGGCATTGGCCGACTTCGGCAGGCTCGATATCGTCGTCGCCAATGCCGGCATCCTGCCCATGGCGATGGGCTCGCCTCATCCCATGCATTTCGTCGACGCGACCGATGTGGATCTGGTGGGTGTGCTGAACACCGTCGCGGTAGCGCTGCCCCACCTTTCGGACGGGTCTTCCATCGTCATCACGGGTTCGACGGCCGGCATGATGCCCGGCAACGCCGACAGCCCGGAGATGGGGCCAGGCGGAGCAGGTTACGCGTGGAGCAAGCGGATCCTGATGGACTACGCAGAGCAGATGGCGATTCATTTGGCGCCCAAATTCATTCGTGTCAACGTGATTCATCCGACCAACGTGAACACCCACCTGCTGCACAACGACGGCATCTACGGTGTCTTCCGCCCCGACCTGGTGGCAGAGGGCAAAAAGCCTACGCGCGAAGATGCTGACATCGCATTCACCTACTTCCAAGCGATGCCCATTCCGTACGTCGAACCGGAGGACATCGCCAACCTGGCTGTATTCCTGGCCAGTGACGAGAGTCGGTATGTCACCGGCCAGCAGATCCGGGTGGATGCCGGATCCTTCCTGAAATTCCCGAACGGTCCTGGAAGCTGACTCTTGAGGCAGCCCAATCTGCGAACTATCGGCGGATAAGCACGGAGGCTGCATGATTCGGGATATCAGAGAGCTGACGGCAGATCCGGCTGCATACGCCTCGGAACTGCAACGCCGATGGGGTGGCCTGCTCAGCTACCGCTATATCGGACGGACCCACACCTCGATGAACGTCGGGCCAACGGATGACACCGTCGCGGTCCGCTCCGACATGCTCGACGATGCTGGCGGGATTCTGTTGTGTGTCTTCGGTATTGCTTCGCCCGAGGGCGGCCTGGTGTCCGATTTGGAGGCCGTCCCGAACCCGGTCGTGCACTCCTGCCAGGTTCTCGATGCCGGCGTCGGCGTGACACGGTTCGAGGTGCGGACCGAGGATCTGAAGCGGGGTCGCAACATGGCCTACAGCAGATCTCTGCTCGTCGACGCCGATGATCCGTCGCGGGTGCTGGCGGTTACCGAAGGTCAGGGTGTGACGATCGGTGTTCCGCCTGGCGGTCTGCAGAAAATGGCTGTAGATCCGATCGAGGTGATTGATTCGCCCGATCTGCCACCGTTGTGGCAGGTATTCGGCGGTCGCCAACTCGATGCGGCCACATGGGTGCTTCCCGAGCTGTCGGCCGAGGTCGCTTCACCCGATGCGGCGCTACACGTCGGTCCACAATTCGTGATGACCGAGACTGCGGCCCGCAGCAGTGTGGCCGACATGGTGCCCACGGACACGATCGCGGGCGTCTCGTCGCACACGATGTTTCTGGCCCGGGCGAAGGCTGGTCCGTTCCGATTCGAGGCCGAGCCGCTGGCCGGGGCGAATGACACCGTCGCGGCGCGCACGCTCGTCTACGACGACGGTGCGAACGGCAAGTTGGTCACCGTTGCGACGCATGTGTTTCGGCGAGGGGGAGAAGCTCGCGCTTGACCACCTTGCCAACGTCGTTGCGGGGGAGCTCTTCGACGAACACAATGCGCGCGGGCACCCGGTAGGGAGTCAACCGATCCCGGCACCACGCGTGTAGCGCCTGCTCCGTCACAGTGTCGTCGAGGCGGGCGACAAACGCCCAAGGCACCTCTCCTAAACGCTCGTCGGGCACGCCGACCACGGCGACCTCACGCACCCCGTCAGCGGCCAGCAGGACGTCCTCTACGGTACCGGGGAACACCTTCAGCCCGCCGCGGTTGATCATGTCCGAGACACGTCCGTCGAGCCAGAGAAAACCGTCCTCGTCGAACCAGCCGAGATCGCCGGTGTGGAACCAGCCGTCCTCGGTGAGCCGGTCCAGGAAGGCCGGGTCGATCTTGCGTGCTGCCGTGGTGGGGGTGCGCACCATCACCTCGTTGTCATCGATCGTCACATCGATACCGGCCAGCGGGCGCCCTACCGAACCGAGTTTTGTTTCACCCCACGCCCGGGCGTCGGGCGCAGACCAGCCGACCACCTCGCCGCCGAGTTCGGTCTGGCCGTAAGAGTTCAACACGAGCACGCCGAACCTGTCGCGGAACCGAGCAGCCTGCACCGGAGAAAGCGGGGCGGTGATGGAGCGCACGATCTTCAGCGGCGACAGGTCGCTCACCCTGTCATCGTGCAGCAACATCGTCAGCGCGGCCGGCGGTAGGACCGTGGAGCGCAACTGGTGTCGCTTGACCAGGGCGGCGAAATCTGCCGGGGTGAAGCGATCCATCAACACCACGCCGGAACCCGCACGAAACGCGAAAAGCACCTGGTAGATGCCAGCCCACAACGAGAGTGACAGCGGCACCAAGTTGGGCATCGGCGCTCGCTTGGGCCTGTCGGGGTCCGACTTTCCGCGAAGCTTCGCCAACAGGCGATCGATGAGATCCAGAACCGTGGCGTGTCGTAGGGGCACTGGCTTCGGCGCCCCGGTGGTGCCCGAGGTGAACTGCAATAGTGCAACGTCACCGTCGTACTGCCGGGGATCGTCGGGTCCGTCCCCGGCGGTCAGTTGCCAGGACATTTCGGCGCCGGTGATCACCGGTAACCCCGACGATGAGAAGCGATGCGCCAGTGAGGGTGTCGTGATGACGGCGACGGGTCGCAGGGTGGCCAGCTGCGATACCAACTCCGCGTCGGCGGCCCGGGGGTTGAGTGGGGTGTACACCCCACCGGCCTGCCAGGTTCCGAATAGGGCTGCGACGGTGACGGAATCGTTGGGAAGCATCGCTGCGACCACTTGACCGGTCTGTAGCTCGGCCGCGGCGAGTAGCCGGCTGAGACGCTCAGCCGCAGTGATCAGGTCCGCGCATGTGACGTCGCCGCGGAGGGTGTGGACGGCGACTTCGGGCAGGCTGTTGAGAAGTTCGGCCAGATTCATGCGGTCGCCTCGCTAGCTTTGCTCATGAATCCGACTCCAGGGGAAGCCACTGCGGGCTGCGTTTGTCTGCGAAGGCCCGCGGCCCTTCGTCTTGGTCGGCGTGACCCCACATCGAGGTCAAATGCTTCGCACCTTCCCGGCATGCGTCGGTCAGCCCGTGCTCCAAGGCACCCCACAGCGCGCGTTTGGTGGCGCGCATCGCGGCGGGAGAGTTCATGGCGATCTTCTCCGCCAGCTCCTGAGCGGCCTCGCGCAGGAGCTCCGGGGGATCCACAACCTGGCTGATCATGCCGAGTTCATAGGCACGTTGGGCGGTGAGTCGCTCGTGGCTGCCGACCAGCGCCATGCGCAGTACCGCCTCGGCTGGCATCTTGCGCATCAGCGCGATGGTCTCCAGTGCACTCACCTGGCCGATCGACACGTGCGGATCGACGAAGGTTGCGTTCGAGGAGGCGATGACGATATCGGCGTCGGCCACCCAGTGCAGGCCACCGCCGGCGCACACACCGTTTACCGCGGTGATGATGGGTTTGCCGACGTTGCAGTGCCATCCGGTGAGTCCGAGGTCCAGGGTCGTCATCGTTTCCTGGAACTGCTGCACCGCATCGCCATCGAGTTCCTCGACGTCGGCGCCCACCTGAAACGCGCGGCCGTTGCCGGTGTGCACGATCACCCGGACGTCGGGGTCGGCGTCGAGTTCGGCCCAGGCACGGCGAAACTCGTCGCGCATCACCACGTCGTAGGCATTGAGCTTGTCGGGACGGTCGTTGATGAGCCATCCGACCGGTCCTCGCCGCTCGATGAGGAGCCGCTCGTAAGTCATTGCGCCTCCGCCGTCGCCAAGGGCTGCCATCGGGGCTCACGCTGTTCCAGCCATGCGCGAGCTCCTTCTTCCTGGTCGGGGTGTCCGGCGTATCGGTCAATAACGTGTGCGGCCTCTTCACGGGACTGGCTAAGGCCTACTTCCAACGAACGCCACAGTGCCTGTTTGGTCACCCGCATCGCGGCCGGAGAATTGGTGGCGATCGCTGCGGCCAGACTGCCCGCCGCGGTTCGCAACGCGTCGTCGGCGACCACCTGGGAGACGATGCCGAGTTCATAGGCGCGCTGGGCCGAGATCCTTTCACCCCTCCCGCTCAGCGTCATTCGGGCGATGGCTTCCATCGGAGACTTGCGCAACAGCGTGATCGCCTCGTATGCAACAGCCTGCCCGACCGATACGTGCGGGTCGACGAAAGCCGCGCGTTCGGCGGCAATCACGATGTCGGCGTCGGCGACCAGATGCAGGCCGCCGCCCGCGCAGACCCCGTTCACCGCGGCAATGACCGGTTTCCAGACATCACAGTGCCAGGACGAGATCTTCAACTCAGCATCCCGTGTGCGCCGCGAGTGCTTGCGCATGGCGTTCTTGTCACGAGCGACCTGCACGACGTCCATACCGGTACAGAACGACCGGCCGTTCGCGGTATTGACGATGACGCGAACATCAGGGTCGGCGTCAAGATCCGACCACGCGGACTCGAGCTCGTCGAGCATCAAGGCGTCGAACGCGTTACCGGCGTCGGGACGGTTCAGGATCAGCCACCCGACCCCGGCTGACTTTTCGACCACGATCCTCTCGTAGGCACTCACGATCGGGGAATGTCCTTCCACGGTTTGCCCTTCCACGGATCGGGTTCCTTGGGCAGCCCAAGAACGCGCTCACCGAGAATGTTCTTGTTGATGTCGGTGGTGCCGCCCTCGGTGCCGTTCGCCAGGCTGCGCATCCAGCCCTGAACGTCGCGGGGGAGCGCGTCAGGGTCGTCGGTGGTGGGCCACGCGAGTGCTTCGGGGCCGCTCAGGTCCACCATCAGATCCTGGATCTGCTGGTTCAGGGTGGCCTGATGGACCTTGCCGATGGAGGATGCAGCACCTGGTGATTGGCCCGCCTTCAACGCCTTCCGGACGCGGCTGTTGGTCCAGCCGCGGATCTGTTCCTGCGCCCACAACCGCATGACCTTGTTCCGGATGACGGGGTCGGCCCAGCGTCCGCATTCCTGGGCGAGCGTGATCAAGCGCTGTGCACTGGAACCTCCGAGGCGACCCATGCCGCCCGAACCGGATCCTGACACCATCTGACGTTCACTGGACAGCGTCGACGCGCTGACCCGCCAGCCGTCGTTGAGATCGCCCACTCGATGCTCGTCGGGAACCCGGGCGCCGTCCAGAAACACCTCGTTGAACTCCCGTTCACCGGTGATCTGCCGCAGTGGACGCACTACGACACCCGGTTGGTGCATATCGATGAGGAAATAGGTGATGCCCCTGTGTTTCGGTTGCTCGGGGTCCGTGCGCGCGAGCAGGATTCCGAAGTCTGCCTCATCGGCCCAGGTGGTCCACACCTTCTGTCCGGTAATCACCCATTCGTCTCCGTCGAGCACGGCGCGGGTTGCCAGCGATGCCAGATCCGAGCCGGCGCCGGGCTCGCTGAAGAGCTGGCACCACGTCTCTTCGTTGCGCACGATCGGAGGCAGGAACCGCAGGCGTTGATTCTCGGTGCCATGACTGAACAGTGCGGCCGCTGCATTGTTGATTCCCAACGGGTTCAGCCGGGTCAGCCGTAGCGGCGCCAGGACCGAGTCGATGGCGCGCGCAATCTCATTGGAGATCCCGAGACCGCCGTGCTCGGGTAGCCAGGTCGGGGCGACGAGGCCGGTCGCGGCGAAGGTGGGATACCAGGCTCGGTAATCGGCAGGAGAACGGACCGCACGCAGCGCCTGTGGGCCGTCGAGTGCCGCGGCTCGCCAATGCGCGGGCACCTCGGTCCGCGCCCACTGCTCAACCGTGGCGACGGCATCGTCGACGCTGCTCGATTCACTGATCGGTAATGTCATCGGCCCTGAAACTCCGCATTCCGCTTGTCTCGGAAAGATTTCAGTCCCTCTTTGAAATCCTCACTTCGGCTGGATAATTCGAGAGCCATGGCCTCGTTGTGCAGATGCCGATCCAGATCCAGTCCGTGGCCGCTCTGCAACAGCCACTTGGTGAGGCCCAGCGCCACCGTTGGAGCAGACGCCAGCCTGTCCACCAGCTCATCTGCCGCAGAATCGAGGAGCTCCGCAGGGTGGGCGCCGTGGATGATGTACCAGTCGGCGGCGTCGGCGCCCGAAATCTCCTCGCCGAGCATCAACAGTCGCCGGGTGCGAACCATCCCGATCACCCGGGGAAGTAGCCAGGCCGCACCGCTGTCGGGGCTGAAGCCGCGCGCCATGAACGGCTCCCAGAACCGAGCATCTGCCGAGGCCACGCAGAAGTCGGAGGCCATCGCGATATGAAACCCGAGCCCAGCGGCCCAGCCGCGGACCACCGAGACTATGGGAACCTGCGTCTCCAGCATCAGCGGAATCAGTCGGTTGGCCTTGTTCGGCATTCGGCGCTGGGTAGTTCCCACCCGCGGTTTCCGTTCGGACCGTTGGTTATTCGCGATCAGGTCCGATCCGGCGCAGAAATCCCTGCCGGCGGCGTCGATGCGGATGACGCGGACTTCTTCGTCGGTACCGGCCGCGGCGATATGCTCGATCATCGCGTCGAGAACGACATCGTTGACGGCGTTGCGTCGCTCGGCGCGGTCGAGTGTGAGGCGGAGTTCGCGATCGCGATGTTCGACCGTCAGGCCGGCGACGCTGGAGTACGTCATCTGAGGCTCAGCGCTCGGCGAACTGCGCCGAGACTGCGGTCAGCAGTTCCGCGAGGTCGGACGCCCCGCCAGGTGGGTCGGGCAGCCGGACCGGCCCGCGTTCGCGGCTCGGCAACAGGATCGTGGCCCGGCCCGGCGCGGTGATCTCGTTTCGCTGGCTGGTGGCCGCGAGTTCGATTTCGACGGCGGGACGGTCACCATCGGCGAGGAACTTGCGCACCACCGTGCCGCCGATGGTGTGGAGGTCACCGACGTAATTGAACAGCCGGAATTCGCAGTCCAGTTTCCACAGCCAGGCGTCATCACCCATCCAGTCGGTGCACAGGTGGATGAGCCAGGTCTCGCGCATCCGGCCGTAGTCGAATGTCGTGGGATTGCCCGCGTTACGGGCTGCGTCCGGCTCCCAGTGCACCCTCTGCTGAACATCGGGCACGCCGTGCTCGTTCGGTGTGTAGAAGCGGGGGATCCGCTGCCGATTGCTCCACGCCAGGCGAAGCGGACGAACGCCATACATCCCGGTACCCATGCCCACGTGCCAGCAGACCATGTCGGTCACTGTCAGTGGCCCCTTGGTCAGTGGTCCGACCGCGTCACCTTCGGTGACGTCCTCCCACCACCGTGGCTCCGCCCCGCGTGGCGCCTCCTTTGGATACCGGGCGTCGATCTCCGCGATCTCATCCGGCGTCCAGGTCTTGAGTTCGACGGTGTCGTACTTCTTGCGTCCACGTGCTTTGCTCCGCTCGGTGCGGATCATGTTCCGGTACTGGCCGCCGAGAATGATGCCCTCGTCGTCCCGGAAAACCTGGGCCGACCACTCGTGGATGGCACGCCCGGCGAAATCGCTGCTCTTGTCCAGAGCCGCCACCAGTGCGTTACGGCGGAAGACCCGGTGGCCTGCCCGTAGCGGCGCCCACCATTCCCGCGATGAGGAGGCGTAGAAGGCGTGCACCCCTCTCAGCGGATCACCCTTGGTCAGTGCGCGGTCGGCCTCGGAGAGCTCGCTGACCTCGTCCTCACCGATCAGCGTGTCACCGCCGATGAGGGCGGGAGGTGCGATCGATTCTCCCCAGACCGACTTGGCTGCGTATTCCGGATCCCGCCACAGCGGGTTGTCATCCCCGTAGCTCTCTGCAACGTGGCGGAAGGCGTCTTCGTTTGGACGTTGGTAATGAGGAGGCTGGGTGTGCGGGACGGCAATGCCAATGGTGGCCCGTAGTCGTGCCAGGCCGTCCTCGGTGATCTGGCCGGTGCCGGTCATCGCGCAGCCTCCTCATCGACGCTATGCCTTGGTCGCCGCCAAGGTGAGAATTAAGATACCCGAAAAGCGGAAACGCCGTTAACGCAGGGTGGGTGAGATGTCCGAGGAAGAGTCCGGGATCGTCGTCAGTATCGGTCCCGACGGTGTGAAACGTATCGTCATCGACCGCGAAAGCGTTGGTAATTCGTTGTCGCCGTTGGCAAGAGATGCATTGGCAGATTCCATTCTCAGTGCCCACGGCGATCCCGAGGTGCGCTCGGTACTGTTGAGTTCGGCGGGCGCGCGACACTTCTGCGCGGGCGCAGGCTTGGCTTCTCGGCCGGGCGCCAGTGGCGCGAAACTGGCCGGCGATCGCAGGCCCGGCGATATCGCCAGGATGCTGCAGCAGGGCTGGCAGCGACTGGTGGGTGCGGTGCTCGATTGTGACAAGCCGGTCGTGGCGGCAGTCAGTGGAACCGCAGTGGGCGCCGGTGCCAGCCTTGTGCTTGCCTGTGACATCGTGGTGATGTCCGAACAATCCACTCTCTTAGAGGCTTTCGTCCATCGAGGGATCCTGCCGGATTCCGGCGCGGTTCACCTCCTTACCCGCATCGTGGGCCTTCGCAAAGCAACCGAGATCCTGATGCTCGGCGAGCCGGTCGATGCGGCCACCTGTGGGCGGTTGGGTCTGGTGAATCGTGTGGTGCCGGCCGAGCAGGTGGAACAGACGGCGGATGCCCTCGCAATCCAGCTCGCGGCGGGTCCGTCGGTGATGCTAGCGCTGACTAAACGGCTGTTGTCGGTGTCCTCGGAATCCGGACGTGAGCGAGCGTTCGAGCAGGAAGCCTGGGCGGCCGAGGTGATCTCCCGAACCGAGGACCTGCAGGAGGGGCTGCGCGCCTTCGCTGAACGTCGGCCACCGGACTTCACGGGTCGGTGAGGCTCAACCCGCCGCCGGGCCCCCGCGAATCGTGAATGACGTGCTGTCATCGATCTGATCGATCGCGTCGGCCACCGACTCCGGTGTCAGTCCCACATCTTCGATTCCCTCGGTGACGCCGATGAAAACGCGCGACACCTTGCCGGCACCCACCGAGTAGATGTGCGCCGTCCGGGTGCAGCTGCGGTGCGCCAGGTAGGCGACCACCGGTGTGACGAGTTCGGGGTCCATGGCTTTGCCCGCTTCGCCCATGATGTCCTCGGTCATACGCGTACGTGCGATGGGTGCGATGGCGTTGACGGTGATGCCGTTTCGGGCGCCCTCGATGGCCAGCACGTGCATCATACCGACGAGCCCCATCTTTGCGGCCCCGTAGTTGGTTTGCCCAAAGTTCCCGAAAAGGCCGGTGCCCGAGGTTGTCTGGATGATTCGACCGTAATTCTGCTCGCGCATGACCGGCCATACAGCGCGTGTCACGTTGAACGCGCCGGTGAGGTGTACGGCGATCACCGCGTCCACTTGAGCCCCGGTCATGTTCTTGAAGGCCGCATCGCGCAAGATGCCTGCATTGTTCACCAGAACGTCGACGCGCCCGTAGGCATCGACGGCGGTCGCGACGATGGCCTGTCCACCCGACTCGGTGGCGACCGAATCGGCGTTGGCGATGGCGGTGCCGCCCGCGGCGGTGATCTCGTCCACGACACTCTGCGCGGCCGATGTGGACGCACCGCTACCGTCGACTGTGCTGCCGAGGTCGTTGACCACTACCCGGGCTCCTCGGCGCGCCAATTCGAGGGCGTGACAGCGGCCGAGCCCTCCGCCGGCTCCGGTGACGATTGCTACCTGGTCGTCGAATGTGATTGACATGGATGAGAGGTTACATTTGCATCAATGAGAATTTCTATTTGCATCGGAGGATCGCATGACCCGACCGGGTGAGCTACTGGCGAATGCGACGCTACGTGCGGAATCGCTGCGGGACCAATACCGCTCGGCGGGCTCATGGTCTCAGCGCCCGCTGGACGTCGTCCGCTTCACCGCGGCAAGGTATCCGACTCGGTCGGCACTCGTCGGGCGGGGCGTCGAAATGAGCTACGCCGAACTCGACGAACGAGTCGACCGCAGATGTGCCGCCCTGGCCGAGGCCGGGGTGGTTCCGGGGACTCCGGTGGTCGTGGTGGTCGGCAATGACGTCGACTCCGTCATCGCAGTCCATGCGGTCCTGCGCGCCGACGCGGTGGTGCTACTGGTGCCGCGCAGTGCGGGCGCCGCACAGGTCGTCGACATCATCGAGCGCACCGGAGCGCCGATCGGGCTGGCGCCGAACTGGCCGACTGCGAATGAATCTGATTTGGCGATGCAATGCTCCTGGATCCCGGACGTTGCTAACTCCTCGCCGGCCGCCCCAAAGCCGATCCGGCCACAGCGCGCGGCCGACCAACCCTCGTTCGTGCTCTACACGTCGGGAACAACGTCGAAACCCAAGGGAGTGGTGCACTCACTCAGCACCCTGCATAAGGCATCGACCAATTACATCGGTGCCGCCGGGTTGGGAGCGGGGGACAGGATCTTCCTGATCAGCCCGCTAGCTTCGGTCACCGGAGTGTTGCAAGCGCTGTTCATCGGTCCGATGCTGGCGGTGCCGGTCGTGCTGGAAGATCGATGGGACCCTGCCAAGACCTGTGAACTGATGCTGTCGACCGAGGCCACCTGGTATGGCGGACCCGACCGGTTACTGGACCGACTGCTCGACGAAGTGGTGGCACGGGACAAGATCGTGCCTCTGCGGGCGGTCTATCTGGGAGGCACCATGCTCGACCGGCGGATTGTCGAACGCATCGAGGATGACTTCGGCATCATCGTGATGCGCGCGTACGGCTCATCAGAGGTACCCGTCAGCACGTCCGGGCTGCGCTCCGACCCGGCGCCCGTGCGCCACGCGGACGACGGCGTGCCGCTGGCCGATGTGGACGTGCGGGTGGGTTCGGTTGGGGATCCCGTGGAATGTTGCATCCGCGGCCCGCATACCTTTCTCGGCTACACCGATGCCGCCGATGATGCGGCGGCATTCGACCAAGACTGGTTCCGCACCGGGGATATCGCCGAATTGAGCGCCGGACGGGTGCGGATCGTCGGCCGGATCAAGGACATCGTGATCCGCAACGGGCTCAAGATTCCGGCTGCGGAGGTGGAAGAGGCGGTGGCCACCATTGCCGGTGTGCGCGAGTGCGCCGCCTACTCGGTGCCCGATGCCGCCACCGGCGAGAGGTTGGCGGTCGCCGTGGTGCTCGACGACGCCGCGGAGCTCTCGCTGACCGGTGTGGCCGAAGCGCTGACCTCGGCTGGGTTGCCGAAGTATAAGCTGCCCGAGGAACTGGTTTTCTGGGACCAACCGCTTCCGGTCAACGCCAACGGCAAGGTGGAGCGAAAGAAACTGCACGAGAACGCAAACGGTCGGCCACGCGTGGTGGCCGACCGTTTACTCCTGGCGCAGTAGATTACGACGCAGTCAGTCTGAGCCGCTGACGTTGGCGGTGGCCTGCTTCATCTGTGCCTGCCAATCAGACGACTGAGTGCCATGCTCCCGCTTCGACAGCGCCTGGATGGTGACGTCGTGGCCTTCGGCGGACTTACGCAGGCTTCCGACGGTCGCCTGCTCCTTGCTGATGTGGCTGAACGGATCCCAGTGGTACCAGCGCATCGCATTCTCGAAGGTCATCTTGTTGATGTCGGCGTCGGGAACGTCAAATTTCTTGAGCACCTCGTCGAGCGCTTCGGGCGCATCGGGCCACATGGAATCCGAGTGGGGGTAGTCCGCTTCCCAACAGATGTTGTCGATCCCGATCTGGTGTCGCAGTTCCACGCCAACGGGGTCTGATATGAAGCAGGTCAGGAAGTGATCACGGAAGAACTCAGAGGGTTTCTGGTTGCCGAAGTCCTGACCGGTCCACGTCGAGTGCATCTCGTAGGTCCGGTCGGCGCGGTCCAGGAAATATGGGATCCAGCCCGTGCCGCCCTCGGACAACGCGATCTTCAGGTCCGGGTAAACCTTCACCGGCTTGGACCACAACAGATCCGCGGCAGCCTGAACGATGTTCATCGGTTGCAATGTGATCATCACGTCCATCGGTGCGTCTGGCGCGGTGATCGCCAGCCGGCCGGAGGACCCGATGTGTACGTTGAGGACGGTGTCGGTGTCAACCAATGCGTCCCACATCGGCTTCCAGTACTCCAGGTCGTGGAAGCTCGGATAGCCCATCGCCGCTGGGTTCTCGGTAAACGTCAGTGAGTGCACTCCGCGAGCCGCGTTGCGCCGAATCTCCTTGGCGCACGCCTCGGCGTCCCAGATCACGGGCAGCGTCATGGGGATGAACCGGGCCGGATAGGCGCCACACCACTCTTCCACGTGCCAGTCGTTGTAGGCCTGCACGAGTGCGAGGGAGAACTCATGGTCCTCGGTGGCGAACAGCCGTCCGGCGAAACCCGGGAACGACGGGAAGCACATCGAGCCCAGAATGCCTCCGGCATTCATGTCCATGACGCGTTCGTCGACCTTGTAACAGCCTGGCCGGATCTCGTCGAGCCCTTGGGGTTCCAGACCATACTCTTCCTTGGGTCGGCCTGCCACCGCGTTGAGTGCCACGTTGGGGATGACGACATCGCGGAACTCCCATGTGTCACTGCCGTCGGCGTTATGGACCAAACGCGGCGCCTCGTCGAGATACTTCTTGGGCAGGTGGTTCTTGAACATGTCGGGCGGCTCGACGATGTGGTCATCGACGCTGACCAAAATCATGTCGTCTTTGTTCATTTCAGTTCCTCTCGGGTGCGGGAGTGTCGGGCTTGACCGTGAATACAGGCACGGCGAAGCCGTCGTCGTTCTGACGGAAATCGAGGATCAGTTCCAGTCCGGCCTCCAGTGCCTCGGGTGCGCAGTTCTCGATATTGGTCATCAAGCGGGGTCCCTCCGCCAGATCGACCATGGCGACCACAATGGATGTGCGTGTGGCGTTCGGCGGGATCACGGTCCAGGTGTAGAGCGTTGCGTGCCCGCTGGCCGGGACGGCAGACACCGCCTCGCTCCAGCAGTACGGACAGAAGGGCCTCATATACAACGATTTTCGGCTGCACACGCCGCATACGTTCACTAGCAGCGTGCCCTCTTGGATTGCGGTCCACCACGCCTCGCTGTCGGTATCGATCGTTGGCCGATCTGATGCGGGCATCAGCTCCTCCCCAGGATCATCGTTGCGCTGTGGCTGAAGAAGCCGCCCATCGCGTGCACGCAGGCGAGCTCGGCACTGTCGACCTGACGTTCCCCGCATTCACCGCGCAGCTGACGCACGGCCTCCACCATCAGGAACATGCCCCGCATTCCGGGGTGGCAGGAGGCGAGGCCCCCTCCGTCGGTATTCGTGGGAAGCACCCCGCCGGGCCGCAGCGCGCCGGATTCAATGAACTTTCCGCCTTCACCCTTGCCGCAGAAGCCCAGGTCTTCCACCGTCAGCAGCACGGTGGCGGTGAAGGAGTCGTAAAGCTGGCACACGTCGATATCGGACGGTTGCACCCCGGCCTGCGCGAAGGCGGCGGGTCCGGAAATTGCAGCCGCCGACGTGGTGAAGTCGGCCCATTCGCTCATGCTCACATGGGAGGTCGCGTCAGCGGAGCCGAGAATCCAGACCGGTTCCCTGGCGCATTGGCGTGCGACGGTCTCATTCGCCAGTACCACCGCGCCACCGCCATCGGTACGCAGGCACACATGTTTGACGGTGAATGGATCAGCCAGCATGGGTGCCGCTGCGACATCGTCGACGGTGATGCGACCGCGCTCGAAAGCGTTGTCGTTCTTGGCTGCCCACTCATGTGCCGAGACCGCCACCTCGGCCAGCTGTTCCACTGTGGTTCCGTGCTCGATCATGTGTCGTCGAGCCGCCATCGCGTACTTCGCGATGAGCGACGCGTCGTATGGCGCCTCGTACTGCATTGCGCCGCCGGTGCTCATCGCCGCCGCCGATGCGCGTACCCGGCGTTTGACGTCGGAGCGTGCGGTCGAGCCGTAGGTGAGCAGGACCACATCGACTTCGCCCGCGGCAATTGCCGCCGTTGCATGGCGGGCCATCACTTCCCAAGAGGATCCACCGACATTCGTGGCGTCGACCCATGTCGGCCGCAGGCCGAGGTACTCGCTGACCTCGATCGGCGGCAGTAACGTCCCGTGGCCGCCGAAGCCCCCAATATCGTTCTTGCTCAGGCCGGCGTCGGTGACCGCCCGGCGTGCGGACTGGGCCATCAGCCCCATGGCGGTCATGTCGGGAACCCGGCCGCAGTCAGAGAGTGCGGCTCCCACGATCGCGACACGTCTGGTTGGCATAGCTCATGGTAACCACAACGATAACGTCGTTTCCGAATTAGCGTAATCATCATTCTCGTCTGGACTACCCTGAGTCCGGTGCAAAAGGATCTGAGGGTGCAGCTACGTGGCGATCGATTGGTGCTATGCCTAGCCCTGCTGAACTCACGGACGCCTGAAGTTCCCGCGATCGCGGCCGCATGCGGTTACGACGCGATCTATGTCGATCTCGAACACACTTCGACGTCGTTGGACACTGCCGCGATGATGTGTGCAGGCGCGGCGGGAGCGGGTATTGCAGGGTTGGTGCGGGTCCCCACGGCGGACGCCAGCATCGTTGCTCGGGTACTCGACAGCGGTGCCACCGGAGTCATTGTTCCCCATGTGAATTCGGCGGAAGAAGCCGCGTCGGTCGTTGCGGCGGCACGGTTCCCCCCGGTGGGGAGCAGATCAATCTCCGGACCCAACGTGGTCAGTGGTTTTGGCCCTCACTCGCCGCAGGAGCTCACCGCCGTGCTGGAGTCGCGGACAGTGGTTGCGGTGATGGTCGAAACCCCAGAAGCTGTGGAACGCTGCGACACCATCGCCGAGGTTCCCGGTGTCGACATGATTCTGCTCGGGCCCAGCGACCTGACGGCCGAGATGGGAATTCACGGCGACTACGAGAATGAACGTTTCCATTATGCGGTAAGATCTGTTTCGGCGGCCTGTCGTGAGCATGGCGTGGCGCTGGGTGTGGCCGGTATCAAGTCGCTGGACCTGCTGGAACGTTTCCTTGGCCTCGGCCTTCGGTTCATTTCGGCCGGCACGGACGTCGGCATGATGACCGAGGCGGCCACCACCCGGGCGCAGACGCTTCGTGCACTATCGAATGGCCGTTGAAGGAGCGCCCAGGCCACACCATGACGACAGGAGCACGGATGCCCACCGCGATCTACACCGAACCCGTCACCGATTCGATGAGCTGGACCGGTGCCGACTTCACCAGCAAAGAGGATTTCTGCTTTGATCTGACGCCACGCAATGTGGCTGCGTTGGAGTCGATCCTACTGAAGACGGCCAAGAAGAACCGCGACGACATCACATTGGGCGACGTGCGGCACCCAGACCTCGACGACGATCTAGGACGGCTGTACCAGGATCTGATGTTCGGCAAGGGACTGGCCTGCGTGCGGGGATTCCCGGTCGAGAAGCACTCGATCGAGGACTTGGAACGCATCTACTGGGCATTCTGCTGGCACCTCGGTTACCCAGTGTCCAACAACTCATTCGGGCATCGCCTGGTGCGCGTGCAGGAAGAGATCTTGCCCAACGGTACCCAGCCTGCCCGCGGCACCAAATCTAGCGCCGAGCTGGCTATGCACAATGATGCTGCCGATATCCTCTCGCTGCTGTGCGTGTACCCGGCCTTCAGTGGCGGTGCGAGCCAATTCGCCAGCGGACCCGCAGCCCACAACCGCATTCTCGACGAGCGTCCTGAACTCTTGGACGTCCTCTACCAAGGCTTCCCACATCACCGTCGCAGTGAGCAGCCTGACGATCAGCCCGACGTGACACCTTATGACGTGCCAGTGTTCTCCCAGATCGACGGCCGGATCTGCATCAATTTCACCTACAGCAGCATCCTGCCCGCGATGAAGACCATCGGCCGAGACTTCACTCCGGAGCAGGAGGAGGCGATCGAGTTCCTGCGCAAAGTGCTCATCGAGCAGCAGGTCGAGTTCCGGCTGGAATCGGGTGAGGCCGCGGTCGCGAACAACTTCGCCATGTGCCACTCCCGTTCTGACTTCGTGAGCAGCAATGATCCGAAGAAGGCCCGGTGCTTCCTGCGCGCCTGGATGGAGGTTCCTCGTGTGGATCGTCGGCTGCCATTAGGGCGGGAGTACTTCCACATGGAGAACAAGGATCTGCGACTCGGATACGACGTGGTGGATGGCCGCGACGGTACCGTCGCGCAGAACGACTATAAAAACGTGGACACTGCCTTGGCCGATATGTTCAAGGCGGCTCAGGCAAAGCCCAAGTTCGACCGGTGAGCGGGGCAGCTCCGCAGCCGAGGCTGGTTTACGAACGTTGGACCGACCCGGTCGCCGGGGATGTGCTCGAACTGGCCGATCTCGACGTGATCAGGCTGGATCTATCTGCTTCCGCTGAAAAGGGTTGGGCAGCACTGGAATCCGCGCACGGATACCAGGTGGCTACCCGCACTGACACCGCGACGGTCACCGGTGGGTCGCAGTGGTTGGCGGGTCCGGAACTGGTCACTCGCTGCGGGAATCTGTTGGCAGTGTGTTCGGCAGGGGCAGGTTACGACGTCATCGATATCGAGGCGTGCACCCGGGCCGGCGTCGCAGTATGTAACAACTCAGGTCCCGGTGCTGAGGCCGTGGCCGAGCATGCACTCGGTTTCATGCTCGATCTGGCCAAGAAGATCACCATCTCCGACCGTGCGCTCCGGGCGGGTCCCGTCGCGAACCGCCTTATTCTGCAGGGCAGCCAGCTGCTGGGTAAAACGGTCGGCATCGTGGGACTCGGGGCCATCGGGAGCCGTCTCGTCGAACTGTGCGCGCCTTTCGGCATGGACATTGTCGTCTTCGACCCTTACCTCGACAAGACAAGGGCCGATGCTCTCGGAGTTACCGCGGTGCCATTGGCAGACCTACTGCGCCGGTCCGATTTCGTGCAGATCACCTGCCCGTTGACCGCCGAGACTGAAGGTCTCATCGGGCGTGCGGAGTTCGCTGCGATGAAGCCCTCGGCCTATTTCATCACCACGGCGCGTGGGCATATCCATGATGAGGCGGCCCTGCTCGATGCGCTCGTCAGTGCCGATATCGCCGGCGCCGGCCTGGACGTCTTCCACAACGAGCCTCCGCGGTCAGATGACCCGCTGCTTCAGCTGGCCAATGTTGTGGCCACCCCCCATACAGCGGGCATCACCGTCGAGGCGGCCCGCGATATCGCGGTGGCCACCGCCAACCAGTGGCTGCGCATCTTCGGAGGTCAGCGACCGCCACGCCTGCTCAATCCCGATGTGTGGCCACGGTACTGCGAACGCTTCCACGACATCTTCGGCTTCCGCCCAAACACCCCACCGAATCGAGGATGAGCAGCATGCAATGTCAGACGGTCCGTCTCGAGGTTCGGGGCCACACCGCATGCGTGACACTCAACCGGCCTGAAGTGCTCAATGCGATAAACGACGAGATGATCGCCGATCTCGCCGGCGTGTACGCGGAGATCGAAGAATCGCCGGACATCTGGACAGTGATCGTCACCGGCGCCGGCCGGGCGTTGTGCGTGGGAGCCGATGTCAACAAGGCTGCAGACCACGACACACAAAATGCCGCAGGTATCGACACCCAGGGCGAGCCGATTCTGAGCTCAATGCGGCAGTGGGATGCACCTCAGGAAGCGACACCGCCATG
The DNA here is from genome assembly GCF_056403275.1 of Mycobacterium sp. P2_H7. NCBI lineage: Bacteria > Bacillati > Actinomycetota > Actinomycetes > Mycobacteriales > Mycobacteriaceae > Mycobacterium > Mycobacterium sp. P2_H7. The sequence goes on from NZ_JBFUFU010000004.1 coordinate 174,728, forward strand.
GCTGCAGATGACGAAACCGATCATCTGCGCGGTCAACGGGATCGCCTGCGGTGCTGGGATAGACCTGGTGACCACCGCGGATATCACCATCGCCTCGGAAACGGCGACGCTGATGGACCCGCATGTGAGCATCGGTGTGACGTCGGGGCGTGAAGCGGTCCGCCTTGCCCGGATCCTGCCGCTGCCGGTGGCCATGCGACTGGTATTGATGGGCAAGCACGAGCGCCTGGATGCCCGGCGCGGATACGAGCTGGGAATCTTCACCGAGGTCGTGCCGCCCGATGCGCTGATGGCACGTGCCTGGGAGATCGCCGAGACGGTGAATTCCAATGCACCGTTGGCGGTACGTGGTTCTCGTATGGCGGTGCGCAAGGGTCTTACCCTGCCGATCTATGAGGCTGAATTGCTTGCCGAGAACTACCGGATGAAGGTTGCGTTGACCAAGGACGCCATCGAGGGTCCACGGGCCTTCCTGGAGAAGCGCCGTCCGGACTGGCGCGCCATCTAGCCCGCAGCACGTTCTGCGAGCAGGCGCACGGTGACCGCCAATCGCCGGCGCAGCGTAGAGGCGCTGATTCTGTTGTGGGACAGCGCTAATACATTGGCCGCCCAAACATCTGACAGCAGTGCCCCGATGACGGTGTTGGTCCCTTCGGCGTCGTCGTCGCCGAGTGCACTCGCAAAGATGTCGGTGAGCTGGAGGCGAATGTTCTCGACCTGTTCGGCGGCAGAGGCATCGGCGACTGCGTATGCCCGGGCCATGGCCTCGGCCAGCAACGGACTGCGATGGAGGGAGGCGAAGAGCACGTCGACGACCGACCACAGGCTGTCGAACGGGTCGGCGTATTGGCGATCGTCACGCGCAAGACGGCTTTCGAACCGTTCCAGCCAACACGCCAAGGTCGCGACCAACAGATGATGCTTGGACGGGAAGTACCGGTAGAGCGTTGCGGTGGACAGATCGGCACGTGCCGCGACGGCGCGCATGGTCACCGCGTCGTAGCCGCCGGCCGAGGCTATGGCTCCTGCAGCTTCGACGATTCGAGCCCGGCGGTGATGCCTGGTCGTCAACCTCGTATTCGGGGCTAGGTCATTCCGAAGAAGTTTTTTGCGTTGGTGGACAGCACTTTTCGCTTCGTTTCCTCATCAAGGCCCTCAGTCGCCTTATTGGCGACCGCGGTGCTGTGCGGCCAGTTGGTGTCATTGTGTGGGTAGTCGGTCTCGAACATCAGCTGATCCGGCCCGACAAGGTCTAAGATGCGGAACGCCACCGGATCGCCGAAGGTTGAGAACCAGATGCGGCCGGGCACCTGCGTGCTGGGTGGTTCGGTGAGCAACGGGTGGATCCCGCCCCAGGCGCGGCGGTCCTCCCACACCTCGTCGACACGCTGCAGGTAGTAAGGGATCCAGCCGGCTTGTGCCTCGGCGAATGCGATCTTGAGGCTGGGGAACTGCTTGAGCTTAGCCGAGAACAGCCAGTCGACCAGGGCGATGGTGCAGTTCACTGCCATCAGAGCGCTGGTCACCACGTGGGGGGCATCGGGCGATGATTTGGTGAGTGACGAGCTGGACCCGATGTGCAGCATGATGCCCACCTGATTGCGCTCACACGCTGCGAAGAACGGGTCCCAGTAGCCGCTGTGGATCGACGGTAGGTCCAGTCGTGCGGGCAGCTCGGAGAAGCACACGGCGCGCATGCCTTTGGCCGCGACCCGCTCAACTTCCTTGGCGGCGAGGTTGGCGTCCCAGAGCGGGATGATGCCGAGGGGGATCAGCCGACCATTGGAGCCGCCGCCCCACTCGTCGATCTGGAAATCGTTGTAAGCCTGTACGCAAAGCAGGGCGAGCTCCTTGTCCTTGCCGTGCAGGAATCGCTGGCCGCAGAAGCGGACAAGAGTATTGGGGAAGCACGCTGATGCCTCGATGCCGGCGATATCCATGTCCGCGAGGCGGTCAGCGGGACGATAGCAACCGGGACGCATCTCGTCATACGTGATCGGGTCGGTGGTGAGCTCGTCAATTTCATACCCGGCCGCCGCGCTGATCAGCGGGATGGGGATGATCGCGTCCTCGTAATGCCAGATGTCGGCGTCGCGCCCGTCCTCGTCGTCGACGAATGCGACATCCGAGGTAACCGTCGGATCCATCCGACCGCGGTGGCGGATAATCCTCGGTCCGACTTCGCGGAAGCGCTCGGGCAGCCGGCTGGTCCACAGGTCGGCAGGCTCCACCAGGTGGTCGTCCGGCGAAACGATGGGGATGTCTGCACTCAACGCTGCACTCCTTCGGGGCGGGACGGTTCATTTCCTGATTAGAGAATGACTGTTTCCGACGATACCGCATGTGCGCGCCGGCTGCCCACGAGGTGGGGGCAGGTACTTCGCGATAATCAACATACCCATGTAGGTAGATCGCGTATTCTCGTCGTTCATCGCGTATTCTCTATGCATCATGAACGCAAAAAGAGGCACCTCCAAAAGTGCGGACGGCGGCTTGCAGGTCGTCGATGCGGAACTCGAGCCCGCCGCTACTGCATGGCAGCAGCGAAGCATTGACCGAAGGCTGAGTGGTGCGCGCGCCCGTGCGCTGGCGCGCAGTTCCAGGTTTCTGGCGACCGCGTTGGAGCTGATCGAGGAATCGGGCCGTGCCGACTTCACCATTCAGACGTTGATCGACAGATCGAATCTGAGTCTGCGTGCCTTCTATCAGCATTTCGCCGGCAAGGAAGAACTGCTGCTGGCGCTTTACGAGAACGTCACCAGCCAGTTCACCGAGAGTATCCGCCAAGAGGTCGCGGCGGCGGAAGGTCCGATGCAGCAGCTTGAGGCGTTCTGTCGCGGGTTTCTGTCTCGAGCCGAATACTCGGAGAAAGTCGGTGGCCGGGTGATGACGATCTACAACCTGAGCCTGGAGATCGAGCGTCCTGCCGACTTCGCCAAGATCTGGGAGCCGCACCAGAGGCTGCTCACCAAAATACTGACGGCATGCTCGCGTTCGGGTCTGGTGCGCAAGGACCTCACCCCCGCGCAGTTGACCACGCTGTTGAATTCGACGCTTACCGCACTCGCCCAGATCGGGGTCTTCCACCTCGGGGTGAAGGGCGCCGAACTCACCGAAGCCCAGTTGTGGGCGTGGTGCAAGCAGGCGGTATCGCCGCCGGCGGAGCAGGAGAAACCCAAGCCTGCTCGTGCCAGGTCCACGACGCGGTCAGCCCCGGCGCGCAAGTCCGCCAAGCTAACGGGGTAGGCCGAGTCCACGCTGGGCGATGATCGAGCGCTGCACTTCGCTCGTGCCTGCGTAGATTGTGGTCCCCAGCGCGAATCTCATCAATTGTTCGAACCGACCCTGCTCGGGCGCGGTGGGTTCGAGGAAGCTGCGCATTGCGTCAGGGCCGACAAGTTCGACAATGTCTTGGCTCGCGCGCTCCAGAGCCTCGGTGCTGAACACTTTTGACATCGGTCCTTCGGCGATCGGGTGTTGGCCGTGTTCAGCCATCCAGACGCATCGCCGCTGCAACAACAGCGAAACCTCGCTCTCTACCGCGACCCTGGAGATCCGGCGTCGGACATCGCGGTCTTCGATGGGTGCCGCCGTACGGTCGGACGGCACCGTGGTCGCCCATTGTTCGGCATGGTGGAGCAGTCGGGCGATGTGTGGACCCCATCCCGAGGCGTGTTCGTCCTGCAGCGACAATCCCAGGACCTTCCACCCGGCGTCCACCTCGCCGATTCGCCACTGATCACCGATACGTACATCGCTGTAGAACGTGATGTTGGTGCGTTCCCCGGACAGTGTCCACACCGCTTGAGCGGCGAAACCCTCTGTGGCGGTCGGGACAAGAAACATGGTGAGTCCCTTGTGCTTCGGCTTATCGGTGCTGGTTCTGGCGAGCAAGAATACGTAGTCGGCTATGTGGCCGTTGGTGGTGAACATCTTGGATCCGTTGATCACCCATTCCTCGCCGTCGCGTACCGCCCGCGTGGCCGCTGCTGCGACATCCGAGCCGCATTCGGGCTCGGTAAACCCTAGTGCGATGGTGATGTCACCGCTCATCGCTCTGGGAAGGATCCGGTCCTTCGTCTGCGGCGTGCCTACCGCCCGGATGATCGATGCCACCATCCGGGTTGTCTCGGAGAGATAGACCGGCGCATCGAAACGCATCATCTGTTCTTTCAAGACCTGCTCGCACCAGGCGTCGCCATCCTGACCGCCATATTCGGTCGGCCAACGCGGCGCGAAGTAGCCCTTGCCCACCAGACCCTTGGCGAACGAGTCGTCGTGGGCGACGCCGCTGCGGTACGTCCGCTCTTCGAACTCTGGCGTCAGGACCTGTGCCAGGTGCTCGCGGACGCCTTCGCTGAACGCCTCGGTGTCCGCGTCAAGCCCAAAGTGCATGTGCGTAAACCATTCTCTCGTCGTAGCTCCAGCGGAGTACTGATAATCTCATAATTGAGAATAATCATATCCGGATGAAACGGAGGTACAGAAGTGGACCTGACTCTGTCCGGCGAGCAGCGCCAGCTCGTCAATTCATTCGCGGCGCTGTATGCCCACGAATCCACCTCGGAGCGCGTGCGCGCCGCGGAGCCGCTGGGCTTCGATGACGATCTGTGGGCTGCGCTGCGTGAGACCGGTGTCATCGAAATGGCCGTCCCAGAGGAGTTCGGAGGGTGGGGCGCCTCGATTCTGGAACTTGCACTGGTCGCCGAACAGCACGGTAGAGCAACGGGTTCCGCCCCGCTGATCGAAGCGCAGGTGGCGGCGTGCTTGTTGGCCGAGTCCGGAGCCATCGGCACCGATCTTCTGAGTACAGCATTGTCCGGTGAGCGCACAATCACGTTCGCACCCCGGTGGGCGGCGGCGGAGGCGCATGAATTCCGACTGGTACCGGCGGGCGCAGTCGCCGACGTGGTGGTGGCACTCGTGGGTGACCGGTTGATTGCATCACCGATCGGTGAACGTACCTTGGTTGATAATCTGGGAACATTGCCGCTGGCCGATGTAGTGGTGAGCGCCAGCGCGGTGGTGCTGGCGGAGGGGGACCAGGCGCACGCGGCTCATTCGCGGGCACTCGATTTCTGGCTGACGCTCACCGCGTGCGCGCTCACAGGTGTGGGCGCCCGCGCGGTCGAGGTCGGCGTCCAGTACGCGAAGGAGCGTCGTGCATTCGGGGTCGCCATCGGGACTTTCCAGGCGGTATCGCATCCGTTGGCCGACGCTGCCACCGCGGTCGACGGTGCCCGCCTCCTGGCGCTCAAGGCCGCCTGTGCGTTTGCCGACGAACCCCAACGGGCAACCGAATTGTCTGCCATGGCATTTGCCTTTGCTGCAGAGTCGGCCCGTGACGCCACCCGCACGAGTTTGCACGTCCACGGTGGTTACGGATTCGGCATGGAATCCGACATCCAGCTGTATTACCGCCGCGCTCGGGGCTGGACGATGGTGTACGGCGAGCCGGCCGCCGCGCTGGATCGGGTGGCCGATGCCCGCTACGGCGCCGTCGGCTGATCGAAGGCCCGCGGTGCCAACACCGCAAAACTGAGCGTCGACCGCGCGGCCAGCCTGTCCCGGGCCACGTCGAAAACATCCACGGCGACCACGATTGTGCGCCGGCCGGCCCTCACCAGGGTCGCCACCGCCCGCGCGGGCCCCTCCATGACGGGGGCGAGGTAGTGGATCGTCAGATCGGCGGTACTCACCCCGTTGCCCGGACCGGCGGCTGTCATGGCGAGACGACCGCTCGCCACGTCGATCAACGTGGCGAGCAGTCCGCCCTGGAGGGCTCCCCGGACATTGGCGAGGTCGGGTCTGTTGTGTAGATCGACGATGACCGTCTCCGCATCATCGACGATGTCGAAGAAGGGCATCTCCCCGAACAGGTGGCCGGGGATCGTCACCTCCATGGGATTCATTCCTGCGCTCTCACCTGGTCTTTGATGGCCAGAACGATCGGTGGCGCCTTACGCCAGTGCGGGACTCCTTGCTCGGGGCCCGCGGTGGCCAGCTTGTCCTCACGGATGCCCGCCCAGTGCGAATGGTTGAGCTGGTGCAAGGTGAAACAGGCTTGGAGCGAGTTGTAGAAGCCCATGTTGTCCTGGGTCTGGTTCACCGATTCCTTGATCAACAGGGCGGCCATGGTGGGGATCTGGGCGATGCGCCGGGCCATCGCCAACGTCTTGTCGGCCAGATCGCCGCGTTCGAACACCTTGCTGACCATTCCGAGCCGGTGCGCCTCGTGGATATCGATGGCATCACCGGTGAGCATGAGTTCCTTGGCTTTTCGAGGTCCGAACTCCCACGGATGACCGAAGTACTCCATGCCACACATGCCCAGTCGGGTGCCCACCACATCTGCGAAGCGGACGTCATCGCTGCCGACGATCAGATCGCATGCCCACATCAGCATCAGTCCTGCGGAGAACACATCACCGTGCACCTGGGCGATGGTGATCTTACGGAGATTGCGCCAGCGCAAGGTGTTCTGGAAGAAGTAGTGCCACTCCTGGAGCATGCATTTCTCGGCGCTCTCGCGTGTTCCGCCGTTGACCGTCGTGGTCCGATGTTGCTCGGGGCCGGGTAGATATTCACTAAGAGCTTGTTCAGAGCCGATGTCATGTCCGGAAGAGAACATCTTGCCCTCGCCGGCAAGGATTACCACCCGGACGTTGTCGTCGGCCTCGGCGGCGCCGAAGGCTTCGTCGAGCTCCACCAGCATTCCGCGGTTCTGGGCATTGCGCTGATCGGGCCTGTTGAGCGAGATCCGCACGATTCTGCCGTCATCGTAGTTCTGCCACTTCAAGAACCGGTAGTCGCTCACTGTTCTCCCTCTGACGTGTGTGGTAATGATGTTATCGAGTTATGAGAAGCAATATTCTCACAACGTGTCAGGAGAGCCCACGTGACCCAGCAAGCCCGCGAAATTTGGGATGTCGACAACCATCTCTACGAACCCACCGACGCCTATACCAGGTACCTGCCGAAGCAATACGCCAACTCGATTCAATGGATTCAGGTCAACGGCCAGACCAAGTTGATGATCAAGGGGCGACTCACTGACACCATCCCCAACCCGACCTACGACATCGTCGCGTCCCCGGGTGCCTGGGCGGACTACTTTCGCGGTGTCAATCCCGACGGCAAGACTCTGCGAGAACTCGCCAACCCCATCGCGTGCCCGAATTCCTTCCGGCGGGCCGATGAGCGGCTGACACTTCTGGACGAGCAGTCGGTGCAGGCCTGTGTGATGTTCCCGACCACCGGCGGAATGCTGGAGGAGCGGATGACCGACGACATCGAACTGGCGCACGCCGTCGTGCACGCCTACAACGAATGGCTGCTCGAGGAATGGAGTTTCGACTACCGCGGACGCATCTTCGCGACACCGGTCATCACCCTCCCCGACATCGATAAGGCAGTGGCCGAACTGGACTGGTGCGTCGAACGCGGCGCCCGATCGGTGCTGGTGAACCCGCGACCCGTCGCGACGGTCTCCGGGCACACCACGTCGATGGGCCAACCGTACTTCGACCCCTTCTGGGCGCGCGTCGAGCACCACGGAGTTCCGGTGTTCATGCACGCTTGCGACTCCGGCTACGACCGGTACAGCCGAGACTGGGAGGGAGCCGGCGCGGAGTACCAACCGTTCAAGCCAGATGCCTTCAAGACGATCGTGTACGAGGACGCACGCTCGATCCTCGACACATGTGCAGCGCTCGTCGCTCACGGCGTCTTCAACCGGCACCCCGGTGTGCGGGTGGGTGTGGTGGAGAACGGTGGCAACTGGGTGCCGCGGCTGTTGAACCTTTTCGATGCCGTGTACAAGAAGATGCCGGGTGAGTTCGCCGAACATCCGGTCGAGCAGTTCAAGCGGCACATCTGGGTCAACCCCTTCCACGAGGAGGATATGACCGGGCTCATCGACCTGATCGGTGCGGACCGCGTACTCTTCGGTTCGGACTACCCACATCCCGAAGGGCTGGCCGATCCCGGCACTCTCAGGCCGGAGATCGCCGCGCTGGGTGACCCGGTGATCGATCGCATCATGGGGGCCAACCTGCGTGAGCTCCTGACGGCGGTGCCGGGTGGCCGCTGACAGGAATCCACGAGTAATTCTCTGGGGGCCTGGACAAGTCGGGATCGGTGCACTGCGAGCGCTGATATCGCACCCCGGTCTGGATCTCGTGGGTGTCGTTGTCCATTCGGAGAGCAAGGACGGACGCGACGCCGGTGATTTGTGCGGTATGCCCGATACCGGCGTGCTCGCCACCCGTGATATCGACGCGGCGCTCGCCATCGATGCCGACGTAGTGGCCTTCTTCGCCTCCGGCGACTACCGCTACCGCGACGCCGCCGAGGACGTGGCGCGATGCCTAAGGTCTGGAAAAAATGTCGTGTGCACTTCGTTGGTGCCGCTGTGCTATCCACCGGCAGCTGACCGAGAAATCGTGGAGTTGTTGGAGACTGCTTGCCGCGAGGGCGGCACCAGCATGTTCAACAGTGGGGTCGACCCCGGTTGGGCCAATGACGTGATTGCCCTGACGATGACCGGATTCAGCAGCAGGGTGGACACCATCACCATGCTCGAGATCCTCGACTACGGCCCGATTGCCCAGCCGGAAATCATGTTCGACTTCATGGGTTTCGGTCATCCGCCGGACCATCACGCACCGTTGTTCGACACCGCACGGCTGGCTGCGCTGTGGGCTCCGACTGTGCATCTGGTCGCCGACGGTGTCGGTCTTCCTCTTGACAATGTCGTGACCACAATCGAGAAGTGGATCGCCACCGCGCGCTACGAAGTGGCCTCGGGCTGGATCGAATCCGGCACCATGGGTGGGATGCGGTTCAAACTCGCCGGGATGGTGGATGGCGAGGAACGAGTGGTGCTGGAGCACATCACCCGGATGGGGGAGGGGTCGGCCCCTGACTGGCCGCAGCATCCATCCCCGCATGGCGGCTACCGCATCATCGTCGATGGCTTGCCCACGTACACCGTCGATATCGAGATGCACGGTCGCGGAAACAACATGCGTGGACTCACCTACGCGACGGTGATGCGGGAACTCAATGCGATCCCGGCGGTGATCGCCGCGCCCCCGGGATTGTTGTCCACTCTCGACCTGCCGTTGGTTACCGGACCGGTGCGGGGCGGGCGCTGGCAGGGTGTGCTGCCAGAGAGGGCTATGACGTGACCGAGCAAGTACTGCAGAAGGTTTCGGATGACCTGTGGACGGTGATGCAATCGGCCAGCGCGGTCCGTAGGTACCGTGACGAGCCTGTCGATGATGAGGTCTTGGAAAAATGTCTGCTGGCGGCGTCATGGGCGCCGTCGGGCGGCAATGGTCAGCCGTGGCGATTTGTGGTGCTGAAGTCACCCGAACTTCGCGAGTTGATCACGTCGGCTGCCCAGCGGACGTGGGAGGTGATGAAGGACTTCTATCGGATACCGGCGATAGATGACGGAGCAGACGATCCCAAGTCGCGAACGCTGCGGACCATGGCCGAGCACATGAGGGTGGGCGGTACCGCCCCGGCCCTGGTGCTGTTCTGTGTTCAGCCCCAACGCGGAACGACCGAGTTGCAGCAGGCCGGATCCATATTTCCGGCGGTGCAAAACTTCCTGCTGGCGGCGCGAGCTCAGGGGCTAGGAGCGGCAATCACTCTGTGGCAGGACGCATGTGACGGCGAGTTGCGCGGGCTCGTCGGCATCCCCGATGACTGGAAGGTCGCCACGCTGCTGACTGTCGGGTGGCCAGCAGGCCGGCACCACATGGTGCGACGCAAACCGCTGTCGGAAGTCGCGGTGACCAATCATTGGGATCTGCGGTGGGGGAATCGAAAATCTGGTGGCTAGCGGATCGCTGTAGGTCTGCAAAGTAGGCGTCATCCTTCTTACAACCGCGGCGCTGTGCCTCTGCGTGCAGTCTCATCGCCCAGCCGTCGTCGACGATTCGGGACAATCGCTGTGAGACGAGAAACGAGACGCTCCTGAGGCACCCCGCCCTCGGACCATGGATGAAGAGACTGATTCCCGACGGAGGGTCTCACATGTCTAGAAACGAGACAGACTCCCGCTATGCCGTGACCCGCCCCGTCGAGGCGCTTCGAGGTGCAGGTGTCGGCCACAGCGCATCCCTGGGCTCATCCGCTCGGTCGGCCTCTCAGGTGGGGAAATCGACGCTGCGAGAAAGTGTTTCGTTTCTCCGGATGTCGGCCAGATTCATCTCCAGCATATCGATCACGGCGTCGTATCCGCTATTGCCCAAGACCAGTCGACGGGCCGGTGGGTCCTGAGCCATCGCCGCGATCACCGCACGGGCGCCACGACGCGGATCGCCGGGTTGCACACCGTCCATCCCGACGTAGGTGGCACGGACCTCTTCGAGCAGGTCGCGGTAGTCCGGGATCGGCTCGTCGACGGGTTCGTCGGCGAATCCGGTGTAGGCGTTGGTCCGGAACGCTCCCGGTTCGACGGTCAACACGGAGATGCCGTGTGGAGCGACCTCGTCGTGCAGCGCGTCGGTGATAGCTTCGATGGCGAACTTCGTCGCACTGTAGTAGCCGAATCCGGGCGCTGACACCAGCCCCGCCACCGAGGACACGTTGACGATCCACCCGTTTCCGCGGGCGCGCATCCCCGGCAGCACTGCACGCGTCACGGACAGCACAGCGAAGAAGTTCAGCTCGAACATCGCCCGCAACGCGGACTCGTCCATGCCCTCGATCGATCCGTACCAGCCGCGGCCGGCGTTGTTGACCAGCACGTCGATACCACCGAAATGCTCCTCGGCGGCATGCACCGCACGCTGCACCTGGTCCGCGTCGGTGAGTTCCAGTGGCGCGACGAGAACGCGGTCGCCGTACTGCTCGGCCCACGTCGCCAGCTCGTGCAGACGCCGGGACGTGAGGACCACACGGTCGCCGGCCTTGAGTGCCGCCTCGGCGAACGCCATTCCGAAGTTGCCAGGGGTACCTCCGGTGATGAACCAACGCCGCGTCACGGCTCAATCACCACCCGGCTGATCAGCGCGCCGTCGAGGGTGAAGCGGTAGTGCAGGTCGGCGACCCCGCCCGGGAAGTTGCCCTCGAGGTGCTGTCCGACGTCGACAGTCGTACCGGTCTGCCGTTCGAGCACTGTCGCACCGGTGAATGCGGTGGTGTAGGTGAACTCGGCGGCGGCGGTGGCCACCCAGGCCGCGATCTCGTCATGTCCCTTGTAGTCGTGGCCTTCGTCGGTGACCATGGCATCGGGTCTGAGTGTGGCCAGCGCTCGATCCGCCTCGCGGGCATCGAGCGCAGTCATGAACGATCTGACGGTCTTCGGGAGTGCATCCCAGTCTGTGTTGGTCATGACCCCACGATGAGAGTTGCCGTAACGGGAAGGTCAACCCCCGGTCCGCTCGCGCGGTGATGTTGACCTTGCCCCAGGGGGAGGCTTGAGGATGGCCGTGTCCCATCACGTGGGCAATGCAAACGCAGAGGAGGACGCCGTGGGCGCACAGGTCTCCATCGGAGACTTCTCAGTGATGACCAGCCTGAGTAGGAAGGCGCTACGCCACTACCACGACATCGGCATTCTCGAACCGGCCCACATCGATCCCCATACCGGCTACCGCTTCTACGACACCAGCCAGGTCGATCACGCCCACATCATCCGCCGGTTCCGATCGCTGGGTATGTCCATTCCCGACATCAAGGCGCTACTGAGCACCGAAGACGCCGGGGCCCGCACCGACATCATCACCACTCATCTCGAACAGATGGAGGCCCAGTTGCAGCAGACCCGTGACACCGTGGGTGCGCTGCGCGAACTGCTTTCTCCCGTGCGTAGTCCCACCGACGTCACATCGCGCCACGAACCGGCGCTCGCCGTCTGGTCCGTCAGCGCCACCATCGACACCTCCGGGATCGACGACTGGTTCACGGCGTCACTGCGGACACTGCACCGGGCCGTCGCCGTGGCAGTAGGGAAGCCGACCGCGGTGGTCCCGGGCGGCCTCTACGATCGCGCGCTGTTTCTCGAACAGCGCGGCAGCGCAACCATGTTCGTCGAAGCACCACCATCGGCAGAACCGCCCGACGGGATCCGCGCCGAGGTCTTACCAAGGGCCGAATTCGCGGTGCTCACCCACCCGGGCGGTCACGACGGCATCGACCGTAGTTACGCCGCCCTGGGCATCTACGTCAACGAGAGTCTGATCAGCAGCCAGGGACCTATCCGTGAGCACTACCTCGGCGGCACTCCCACAGATCCGGGCCGGTTCACCGCAACTGAGATCTGCTGGCCGATCTTCAGCACCACCGTGCCGACCCGATGAACGACACACACGAGCGGTGCGACACATTTGGAGCATGGCTCAATCCCGCACTGGGTGATGATGCCCCGTATCGCCTACGCTTCTCAACTCGAACAGTCGGGTTATCCGCGACCAAGAACGCGATCATCCACATGAGGCAAGACGACCCCCGCAGCGTCGCCCATCACCACCACCGGATCGTCGACCGACACGGACCCCGCCTGCTGTTGGGCATTAGTCTCGGTGCTTACTGAGACGCACTCGAAACGACTCCCGGTGACGGGTATGCGGACAGGTGGACCTCAGCGGCCAGGCCGTCAACAAACGAGACAGGAACTGATTGGTCTCACATCTCTGGATCCGAGACAGATCGTCAGTGCGAATCGCATTCAGGCGGCCGCGAGTTCGAGTTGCACTTCGATGAGCCAGTCTGAGTAGTCGGTGTCGCTGGTCTCCAGGTAGAGCTCGCGCCACCGGCCCCTTTGGACGCTCGGTACGTGGTCGTGGACTTCGGCCCAGCGCGCTATGGCTTGGTGAGCCTCATTCATGTCCACAACGGCCCCGCGTCGCACGACCGACGCAACTGGGATTCCCGCAAGCTCGACGATATCGAGGCCTGGCACGTTCGCAGTCGGTGCGAGGAAACCAGCGTGCAGGCGCAGGGTGTGCTCGTCATCATCGCGCCAAGAGATGGGTGACGACCGGTCCGCGGAGGCTGCGTCCATCAGCGTGATGACGCGTTCGAAGACTGCTTCGACGTCGAGTTGGTCGGCGTCAGACTGCGCCTCAACAAACTGGTGCAATGCGAGAATGCGTTGCGGAGCAACGTTCTTCAGCTCGACATCGGTGATGGTCATCATTTTCTCGCTTTCGATTAGCCGCAACCGTGCACGCACCCGGTCGAGGGTCTGCCCATCTCGAAGTAACTGCGTCTCCAGATCGGCCGCACGCATGCGCAGCATTCCTCTGAGCTCGACTGCGTCGATGCCGTCGGCGAGAAGCTTCCTGACCTGCTCTAGCGGGAAACCGAGGTGCTTGAGCGCGACGAGTCGGTTGAGCCGTGAGAGCTGATTGACGTCATAGGAGCGCCGTCCAGTGCGCGGATTGACCTCGGCGGGTACCAGCAGGCCGATGTGGTCATAGTGGCGCAGCATGCGAACGCTGACCCCGCCCAACCTTGCGAACGCACCAATCGCATACATGAAGTCCACGATCGCGCATGACACCGTGTCATGTGCAAGCCCCTCCGCGGTGATACTGCTTCGATCGATCGAGAGTAATCGGCTAAAGCGCTGATCAGTCGCGTTGTGCGACAGAATCGGATCACTTTTCTAGAACTGCTTTCGGGCGGAGCTGACTATCCTTCTGTTCATGGCGGATGCGGCGTCATCGGTGCAAAAGGCGAATGACGCGGTCGCGCGCGAGTACGACCGGCAGATCAGCCACGAGTTGAAGCACAAGCCTCTGGACCGCGCCTGGTTGACGGCGTTCGCGGACCTGGTGGGGACCGGCACCATCGCCGACGTGGGCTGCGGACCGGGACACGTGACCCGCTATCTGGCTGAACTGCACCATGACGTCGTGGGTGTGGACCTGTCGCCTGCAATGATCGCCATCGCCCGTGAACGTGCACCGCAATTGACCTTCACCGTTGAATCCATGCTGGCGCTGGCCGCTGCCGACGAAGCATGGGCGGGCGTCGTGGCGTGGTATTCGATCATTCACTTGGAACCGTACCAACGGCCCACCGCCTATGCGGAATTCGCCAGAGTGCTACAACCGGGCGGACACCTGCTCATCGCGTTTCACATCGACAGTCCCCAGTTCGCAACCGGGCAGGTAAACCACATCGACGAATGGTTCGGACAACACGTTCAACTCGACGGTTACTTCCTGGATCCCGAACAAGTAGCCGGTCAGGTGGCAGCCGCCGGCTTCGCACTGATTGCCAAGATGGAGCGCCTGCCCAGTCCTGACGTCGAGTACCCCAGCCGCCGTAGCTACCTACTGTTGCAACGGAATTGACCAGCAAAGATCAGATGGACGTCCAAACTCCGCCCCGCGAGGCAGGTGAATGCCCTATGGGCTTTGGCCACCGAACTCAGGCGCTCCGGGGTATGCGCACCGGAATCAGCGGAACCATCTCGACAGTGCGGTGGCCAGACCGTCGTCGGCGGCCGAGGGACAGATCTCGTCGGCTATCGCCTGCACCGAATCTGGAGAGTTGCCCATAGCCACACCGTGAGCCGCCCAGCTGAGCATCTCGATGTCGTTGACACCCCACCGACAGCCGACGTCTCGGATGCATCGACCCCCAACTGCACGCGCAGTCGCTCCAGCATCGCACCCTTAGTCACCTCCGCGGCAGTCAGGTCCGCCAACACCTCAAGTGGTGGCTGCCGTCATGTGGTCATTGCGTGTATGACCGCCTGCCTGATCCACCATGTGGCGTAGATCGAAAACGTATATCCCTTTGTGTAGTCGAACTTTTCGACCGCGAGTTGGAGGCCAACGTTGCCGGCCTGGATGAGGTCCAAGAAAGCCATGCCGCGGCCGGCGTAACGCTTGACCAGCGCCACAACAAGGCGTGAATTCGCTGCCACAAGATCGTCTTGCGCGTGGTCGGCGTCGCGGCATATCCGCACCAAATCATCGCGCTTTGCGTCTGTCTCATCGCTCTCAGCCATCCGCCTCAAAGCAGCAGTGGCCTGCCGGCCCACTTCGATCCGCTTGGCCAGCTCTATCTCTTCCTCTGCGCTCAGCGGCACTGCATCGTTCACCTGCGTGAGAAACGCCTTCACCCCGTCAGCCGACGCGGTGAGGTTAGCGTCGATCAGAGCCTGCCGCAGCGCCTCGGAATCCTCTTCTTCCCAGACGAAATCGCCTGAAGCATAGTCTTCATCGGTCGGCTCGCCGAGTTCATCATCGCTCTCGTCGGACAAAGTGCCACCTCCTAAGCCTCGCCAATCGCTCCAGTTCCCGAGACGGTGCCTCCGCGCTGAGATGCCCTCTCCGGATGCGGCCCTCACGTACGACCAGAATCCGCGACCCTGCGGATGCAGAACCGTCTGATTCGGCCAGTGCGGTGCTGGTCCTGCCGCCCTCGCCGCTATCTATGTCCGTACGCCTCACACCCGCAGCTCGTCAAGCGATGCCTCCAACCTGGGGTCCATCCAGTCGTCGGAGCGGGAGAGGCCTTTGTTGCCACCTTGGGCGGCGCGGAAGCGGTAGTGGGCGTAGGCGGCCATGATGTGCACCGTATACGCCTCGGCCAGCGTCGGGTCGTCGCGGATGATGAGGAAGTTCTCGTCGTGGTGGCCGTGCTGGTGGATCCCTCTGAGAAGGGCATGTTCACTGCGCAGGAAGGGATCGCAGTGATCGAGGAGTCGACCGTCCATCTGCCGAATGTGTGGGTGGAGTCGGGGTCGGGCCTCGTCGTCGACTTCGTGAAGGCCCGGGCCTCACGGCCATCGTCAAGGGATTGCGCTCCGGAATCGACGTCGAATACGAACTGCAGATGGCTCAGATGAACCGGTACGTCGCCGGGATCGGCACGTTCTTCGTGGCCACCACGCCGCAGTACGCGTTCGTCCGGTCGGCGTTGACCAAGGAGGTTCCCGGGCTGGGCGGGGACGTGTCGGCGCTCCTGCAGGACGCGGCCAACCGACGGGTGGCCGGAAAGTTCGCGGCGCGCGGTGGGTGAATCACCCGGCGCCGCCGAGCACCCATTCATGGGGCGGCAGCATCTGAGCCGTCCGCATTCGTTACGAACGAGACGCCGACTCAGAGCCTCTAGTATTCGAAGTCGTGATCCGGCGACACGATGTGCTCCGCGGGCTGGCCGACGCCTTGATTGAAGTGCGCGAACGACATCCGCTTCGCGTCGCCATCGACGGCATTACCGCCGCAGGCAAGACCACTCTCGGAAACGAGCTGACCGCTGCGATCACTGAGCGCGGACATCCGGTGATCCGTATCCGGATGGATGACTTTCACCACCGGCGTGAGCACCGCTATCGCCAGGGTAAGGATTCTGCACGGGGCTACTACGAAGATGCTTACGACTTCGACGCACTCAACCAGTACGTGCTGAGGCCGCTCGGACCAAACGGAGACCTGGCATTCAAACGCCGCATCGTCGATCTCGCGGCAGACACTGCCATTGACGAGCCTACTGAGATGGCCCCACCCGACAGCATCCTCATTGCCGATGGCAGCTTCATGCAACGCCGCCATCGCGAGAGTTGGGATGTCGTCATCTTCGTGAACACCAGCTTCGCGGAGGCCTTGAGGCGTGGACTTGACCGTGACGCAGATCAATTCGGCGGCCGTGACGCGGCAGAGCAACGGTATGCCCACCGCTATCACGCGGCATCGCGCATGTACGTCGATGAGGTCGCCCCCGCCCGCACGGCCGACTACATCATCGACAACGACGACCCGTTCAGCCCCCGCCTGCGTCGCGCCTCCGCGTAAGACGGGACCTTCGATGGTGGATGACTTGCCGCGGTACATCTGAACGTCGGCACCCGAGATCTGTTCCTCTACGACAATCGCCGCCTTGTCGAAGGACTTCGCGGCTGCGGTGTCGCTGTCACCTACATCGAACAGCAAGGCGCCGCCCACGCCTACCCGTTGCGTACCCACACGCCCGAAGCCCAGTGGACGATCCGCGATCAGATCCGATGGCTACAAACAATTCTGGACCATCCACCCCGCTAGACCGACCACCGCCAAAAAATAGTGGCGCAGCAAAAGTGACGGTTGTCGAGGTGTCACCAGTCATATCGTTGATGATGCCGGGAGTGGCGCCGCTATGGCATAGACGAGGTGCTGGCGGTTGCCCCCTGTTTGGCCCCAGTCGGTGGGAAATCTGCCTCCCACCCTTACCTCTTGATTGTCCTGCGATGCCAGGGGAGCGTCCCATCGCCCACTGCTGGCCGATCTGCCCATTGCGCACCATCCGAGAAGTACCGAACCGTAACTCCGCGAGAGGAACTGGCAATGACTGCTGCTCTTGACCCCGGCCGTCCGTTCACCGGTGGGGAACGTGCCCTTTTGGAGGACACGTTGCGCCTACACCGGACAGAACTTGTCCGAATCGTCTCCGCGTTACCGGCATCTACCGTGCGGACGAGGCTGGTGCCGTCTTTGACGACACCGATCTCCCTTGTCAAACATGCTGCTGCAGCAGAACGAATCTGGTTTCAATGCACCTTGGCCGGCATCGCAGTGGGGGACTGCGACGGGCATGCCACCGGAGGTGACGGCAGCTTTCATGTCGGCGATGATGAGACGATGGCCGATGTGATTGCCGAGTACGGTAGGGCGTGTCGGCGATCAGATGAACTGGCGGCCGGGTTCGGGCTCGATGATGTCGTCGAGCATCACCTTGTCGGGCCGGTGAATCTGCGGTTCATCTACCTCGGGATGATCGCCGAAGCCGCCCGCCACGCCGGACACGCAGACATCCTGTGTGAGCAGATCAGCGATGGTCACGTGAGACGATCACCCTGAACATCATCGGCCCATCCGCTGCCGTCGGCGTACGCACCGATGATGGCGAGACGGTGCCACCCACGGCGGACTCGCTTAACTGGCGGGCGATCATGACCTGCTGCGGCGAGCAGGGGCTCGACACCACTCACTGCTTGAGTATGCAATTACTCCCGCCCTGTAACTGAAATCCCTCTTCAGACCGAACGAAAGAAGGGCGTAAATCCCGTGTTAAACAACCAGATACGTGACGGCGCCGAGCGAATCATCATCGAGAATCTGCTTGACCACAACCGCGAAGAGCTCATAGAGACCGTCCGCGGTCTCTCCGAAGCCCAGGCCCGAAGCCGACTTGTTGCATCGCTGACGACGCCAATTTCATTGATTAAGCATGCCGCTGGCGCAGAGAGGATTTGGTTTCAGCGGTTCTGGGCAGGGTTGGAGGAATCCGAGTGCGGCGGGTACTCGCGCCGTGACGAAGGCACTTTCTCCGTGACCGCCGACGAGTCGCTGGCCGACGTCATCGCCGAGTTTGAACGCGCCAGCCAAAAGTCGCGGGAGATCGCGGCTGGCTTCGACCTCGACGACACCAAGCACAACGGCCGAGAAGGGACCGTCAGCCTGCGGTGGACGCTGGTGGCCATGATTCAGGAATTTGCTCGACACGCCGGCCATGGAGACATATTGCGCGAGCAGATCGAAGCAATTGCCTCCAAGGGTGAGTCCTCAGGGGACGTTTTGCGAGGATCCGCGCGTGAGCATGGCCCGCGCGGTTCGATAGGGCTTACTGCCGGCCCGGGCGATGAGCGTTGAGTTGCTGACCAGATTGCCGAGTGGCTGGCGGTGTTGAGGAAGCCGTTACCGCTTGGGTCGGCGTAGGTGAGCATGGCCACCGATGCTCGGCAGGTCGCAGCGATGTTTTGGTCGCGGCGCTGCTCCTGGGCGAACTCATCGTCATGGCGAGCGACGCCACAGACGTAGGGGTCCACGCCGAGTTATGCCGTGCCGCTGCTGCGTTCGCGATCCCAGTATCGCGACGTATTCCGTGCCAGATGCGCCACCCGTCGAGGCAGATCGCTTCCGGCCACGGGCCCCGCACAACGTGGCGTAAGTGCCATTTCAACTGAAAACCGCATAGATCTCTATGTGAATCCCTAGATCAGTCGAGCGTTCGTGAAGGGTGAAGCCGGCAACAGTGATGTCGGTGAGGCTCAACTGCCCCTATGTCCGCGGCAGCCGTGGCGTGATGGTCATATGGCGTCGCGGCACGTCCACTTCCAGGACGAGGAAGCTGCGAACGAGCTATAGCGGGGCTGCGCTGGGCCATGCTTGAGGCGAACACGGTGTGCGGTAGGGCAACCCACCGTGTTGAGCGTGCGGCGGCCACATCGGCGCGAACCTGTGTTCTGGTCAGGCCCGTCAGCTGCCCGAATCTGTTCCGGACAAGTAGATCCGCACTGTGAAGTCGGAAAGCCGCCAGCGGGCGGCGGAGCTGAGGTGATTGCGTGGGTCGCGTGAACACATCGATGATCGCGGCCCTTGGGCGGCCGAGCATTCAGGCGACATGCGCGTGGGTACTTGCCGCGCTGCCCGGTTCCGTGGGGCTGCTGAGACCGGTCAAACCGCCTGCTTCGGAGGCTTTTATTGCCTTCGTGCAAGCGCTACATTGCGCTGATCCTCAGTCGCCGACTCGGTGTGCCGGATGGACGGTGCACGAGCTGACTGCTCATGTGGCCGCCGGCTCGGCCGAGATCGCCGACCTCGTCGAGGATTCACTCGCCGGGGCGCCGATCCGGCCGACGCGTGACTTCGAAGAACGTGAGGCACCGTATCGTGTGCTGCCGCCAAAAGAATTACGCCGGGCGTTCTTTCGGCAGGCGCTACGAGCTACTGTCGCGGTGGAGCGGCTGTCACAGGCTGGACCAACCAGCCGCGTGGCGTTCACCGGTGCGCTGCTGGACGCTGCGACGCTGGTGTTGCACAGTGAGAGCGAACTGATCATTCATCGTTGGGACATCGTGGGCAACGACGAAACTAGCATCCACGCGCTGAGCGACTCCCGTTTAGCTGTGCACGCTGCCACGGCTGTTGCTGCCATGCAGCCGAACGTATTCCCGCCTCGCGCAGGCGAACACGAAACCATCATCCTGCGCTCACCCGGCGCTGCCGACATCGCGGTGACCGGAGGGCCCGTCACTACTATCGAACTGGCTGCACACGACACGACCCATCCAGTGGTGCAGTGCCATCCTGCAGTGCGCACATTATTGCTGTGGGGACGGTACCCACAACCTGGACTGCCCGAGACCGTCGGCGAGCCCCGAGCTGTCGCCGCCGTCATCGCGATGCTGCGTCCCCATCCGGCACGGTGATACACGTTGTCCTGATGTCTCGGGTGCACGGGTTCCGGACCTACCGGCGCGCCGGAGCGTTGCGATTCGCGTGGGCCCGAGAATACCGTTGTCCGCGCAGCGTGGCCCTCAGTCCCGCGTCAGGGTTGGCGGCGGGTGTCTGTGGGATAGGGGTGCGGGCGCAGGTGGATCGGGGAAGCTCAACTGCTTTGCACGCCAATCGTTTTGACAGTTTCATCGCTGTGACGTGCATGTCCGCGGCGCGGCGCTTAGCGGCTGGATCTGGGTTTTTTCCCTCAGCGCGGTCAACAGGCCGAGCCAGCTCGGGATTGTCGTGCGCCGCGGGAGTCGCAGCTGCGCCGCTGCACACCACGTTTGCCATACTCCGACTTCGCGGGAACGAGCCAAAATTAACGCAGGGCGGGCTTCTGACTCTCCCGCGCAAGTTCTTGTGGGGCCATCCGGTCTTCCAGCATGGCTGGGAGAGGACTGATGACAGGTTTGTTCCACCAGCTACGCAACTTGTTGAACATTGAGCACCCCTTTGTAAACCGATATGAGGAGAAAGGTCTATATCGCCCAGAAATCGAAGCGCCCCGCTCGGCGCCGCACACATCAACAGGACAATACGGGCATACTGTTGCACAGTTCGCAGCGGATTGGCTACCCGCCAACGCGTCGTGTGGCGCGCCGAGTTTCACTGGTGTGACGTGGAATACATATGCGCGGCTCAGTCGTAGGTCGACTCAGACGTCATAGTTAACGTGTATTTGAGTTCAGCTTCTCACCCCTTTCGTTGTCATCGAAAGAAAGCCGCAGATTCTCTCAGCACCGAGGCATGTGCGTTGGCGATCCGATAATCCAACTGACCTCGCATCTGGCGATGTCCTGACCATTTTGTATGACTCGTGGTGAACTTTGGTTTGCAAAGACTGTCGGCAATCTTCATGGCGCAACTTCCACGCGGCATGCGATCGCGGGCTAATCCGTAGGCGATATCTGGGAGTTAGCTGAGGGCTCGAATGAGCTCTCGGCAATTGGCCTGAGCGCTACATGCAGTGGCGGGTGCTGTTGCCCGGATCGCGCACGATAGCGTCGAATCGTGATCGCGGTTGTCTTGTTCGATCTCGATGGTGTCATCCGGCACTTCGACGCGCGCGATGCCGCTGGCGTTGAGGAACGTCATGGACTGAGGGCTGGCGTCCTCGGGGAGGTGGCGTTCAGTCAGCCGCTACTCGATGATGTCACGACCGGTCTGATCACCCGTGCGCAGTGGATACACATGATCGGCGACCGAATAGGCAACGTGGTGGCGGCCTCTGAGTGGTCACGGCTGCGACCATCGATTGATCATGAAGTACTCCGCCTCGTTGACGAACTCCGCGCCGCGCCGGTGTCGGCGGCGGTACTGACCAACGGCACCGATACCATTGCCACCGAGCTCGCAGAGTCGGGAGTCGCCGAGCATTTCGATGCGATCTTCAATTCCGCCGACATCGGTTACGCCAAACCCGATCAAAAGGCGTTCACGCACGTGCTGGAGGCGCTGAACTGTGCGGCTGGCGAGGTCTTCTTCACCGATGACTCGCCGGCCAAACTCAGCGGAGCCAGCAAGCTCGGGATGCCCACTCACCTGTTCGCCGGCGTGCCGGGGCTGCGCGCAGCGCTTCGCGCCGCGGGCGTCCCGTGCAACTGCGGCTAGCCGGATTGTACTGTGCAGCAAAGGTGTCGGAGGATGCGAGCGAGACCGGACTGGCGGGCAATCCGGACGGTGAAGTGCTCTCTCCAGCACCCTTCTGGACACCAGCGCCGTGAGATTTACAGCATCCAAGGCGGGATGCCGAACCGCAGCAACTTCCGGAAACAGAAATCCTCAGCGGTCCTCGGTCGTGTCGTCCCGGCTGCCTGCGGGGTGCCACCACGATAGGAGCCGTTGTGGCGGACTGAAGTGGCCCGGGTGGAGTTCATTGGGGCTGGGTGGGAGCGCATCGTTGAACGACGCTGCCCGTTGTCGTTGACTTGCCGCGGGAGGTTAGGGGGCGATGCGGGTGTTGCGATAGTCGGTGGGTGTCATGGCGAACCAGCGTTTGCATGCTCGGGTCAGCACGCTCTGCTCGGCGTAGCCGAGTTGGCGACACAACTGCGCCAGCGGCAGGTCGGTGTCGAGCAACAAGCGCCGGGCGAGTTCGCGGCGGGTTTGATCGATCAACTTGCCGAAGGTGATTCCTTCGGCGACGAGGCGTCGTTGCAGCGTCTTGGGGTGGATGCCGAATTGGCGGGCGATGAGTGCGGCGGTCAGCTCACCAGTGGGCAGGAGTTGGCGGATGATGCCGCGCACGGTGTCGGTGAAGCCGGTCGCGTGTTCGGCACGGGTGTTGGACAGGTAGCGCAAGGCGAGCTGATGGGCCAGCGGATCGTGGTTGAGCGGGCGCTGTAAGTCGTCGGTGCGCAGGGTGAATCCGGCGAACGGTTCGTTGAAGTGCGGTGGGCATCCGAAGTAGCGGCGGTAGTCGGTTCTGGTACCCAGCGCGGGGTGGGGCAGGTGCACGGAAACGGCTCGGTAGGTGGTGCCCAGGAACAGGTGCAGCACCCGGAGGGTGACGCCGAGGGCGAGTTCGATGGCCTGGGCCTGTGGTGGCATCGGGCGCAGCAGGAAGTCGAATTCGAACCGGCACAGCGCCTCGTCGGTGTGCGGGTGGATGCGGGCGGTGATGCCTGGACTGTAGGCGCTCATGTAGGTGTCGATGATGGTGAACGCCTCGGCCACGGTGGTGGCGGTGCGGGCGGCGACACCGACCGGACCGAGGATGTCGATGCTCTGCCGCTGCGCGAGCTGGCGCCCGAAGTCGTCTACACCGAGTACCGCGGCTGCGCTTTCGACCGCGGCGACCGCATTGCGCAACGGAATGCAGCGGTCACTTTGTCCGGCATCGGCGGGATCGATGCCGGCGAATTCCAGCAACGCGGCCGGGTCGCCCCCATGGGCGGCGGCGAGCCCCTTGAACCCCACCAGCGATGATCCGTGGATCAACTGCATGTCCATCACAATCAAGAAGATGTCCAAGAAAGTCAAGACAACCGCTGATAGCTCGGCAAGGATGGTCGGGGCTCGGGTGATAGAAGGGGACAGCGATGGACAACAAGCGGCTTTGGCGGCGACGGTCGTTGAGCGTGGTGGGCGTCGCAGCGATGGCGCTGACCGCGGTCGCCTGCGGCGGTGACAAGGGTTCAGACAAGACTTCGAGCGCGCCGACCGGAGACGTGAGTGCGGAGCAGATTCGCGCGATCGCCAAGCAGGCGTACATCTATGGCTTCCCGATGGTGGACAACTACCGGATCCAGTACGCCTATTTCCAGGACAAGCAGAATCCGCAATACAAGGCGCCCTGGAACACGCTGCAATCCAACGCGCAGGTTTTCACCCCCGCGGACACCGCCATTCAGACCCCCAACTCAGACACGCCGTACAGCTTCTTTGGAGCCGACTTACGCACGGAGCCTTACGTTTTGAGCGTTCCGACCATCGACGCGAAGCGCTACTACTCGCTCCAGTTCATGGACCAGTACATGTACAACTTCGACTACGTGGGTAGTCGGACGACCGGAAACAACGCCGGCAAATACCTACTCGCTGGACCGAATTGGAAGGGTGAGAAGCCCGCCGGGATCGACAAGGTGATTCGGTCGGACACCCAATTCGCCTTCGTCGCGTACCGGACCCAGCTGCTCGGGCCCGCCGACCTGGACAACGTCAAGGTGATCCAGGCCGAGTACAAAGCCGAACCGCTGTCGAAGTTCGAGGGCAAGCCGCCGCCGGTCGCCGCACCCGCGATCAACTTCGTCGTTCCGCAGACCGCGGAGGAAGAGCGCAAGTCTCCGCAGTTCTTCGAGGCCCTCGACTTCGTTCTGCAGTTCGCGCCCGTCCTGGATACCGAGAAGGACCTGCGCGCGACGTTCGCCTCGATCGGCATCGGCACCGATAAAAAGCTGGACATCGCATCGCTGAGCAAGGACAAGCAGGACGCGTTCCAAGGGGCGATCACCGACGCCTGGAAAGAATACGATCCGATCCAGGCCAAGGTGGAGAGCGGAAAGATCCCGCCCGGTGACCTGTTCGGCAATCGCCAGACGCTCGGCACCAACTACCTGTACCGGATGGCCGGCGCCATCAACGGGATCTTCGGCAATGACAAGGCCGAAGCGATGTACCCGAGCTATTCGAAGGATTCGACCGGAGCCCCACTCGACGGCGCCAACAAGTACACCTATCGCTATCCGCCCGGACAGCTGCCGCCGGTGAACGCGTTCTGGTCGCTGACGATGTACCGGATGCCGGAAAGCCTGCTGGTGGCCAATCCGATCAACCGGTACCTGATCAACTCGCCGATGCTGCTCGAGCTGAAGGCCGATCCCGACGGCGGCCACACCATCTACGTGCAGCGGGATACGCCCGGCCCGGAGAAGGTTTCCAACTGGCTACCGGCGCCCACGGGACCGTTCCGGTTGACGCAACGGTTGTACTGGCCCAAGGAAGCCGCACTGAACGGCACGTGGCAGGCGCCGGTGCCGCAGAAGGTCGGGTGAATGTGATTGTGAGAAGACATGTTTCGTGGCTGCTTGGGACGGCGGTCATCGCCGCGGCGACACTCGCGGTCACGTTGACCGGCTGCGGTAGCGGCAAGGATTCGGGCAAGGATTCGAAGGAGCAGACCGTGGCGACCACCGCTCAGATCCGGGATATCGCCAAACAGGCGTACATCTACGGATATCCGATGGTGGACAGCTACCGGATCCAGTACGCCTACTTCCAGGACAAGCAGGGCTCGCAGTTCCGCAGTCCGTGGAACACCCTGCACTCCGATGCTCACGTCGCCACACCCGCGGACACCGCGGTGCAGACCCCGAACTCGGACACCCCCTATTCGACGCTGGGCGCGGACCTCCGCGCGGAACCGTTGGTGCTGACCGTCCCCGAAGTGGAGGCCGGCCGCTACTACTCGGTGCAGATCATCGACGGGTACACGTACAACATGGCCTACCTGGGCAGCCGCAGCACCGGAAACAAGGCGGGGAAGTACCTGCTGGCGGGTCCGAACTGGAAGGGCGAGAAGCCTGCCGGTATCGACGAGGTGTTGCACGCCGAGACCGACTTCGTGCTCGCGTTGTACCGGACCCAGCTGTTCAGCCCGAACGATATCGACAACGTGAAAGCGATCCAGGCCGGCTACCAAGTGGAACCGCTGTCGAAGTTCCTCGGGACTGCGGCGCCCGCGACACCGCCCGCGATCGACTTCATGGTTCCGCAGAGTCCGGACGAGCAGAAGAAGTCGACGAAGTTCTTCGAGACGCTCAACTTCGTCCTGAAGTATGTGCCGGTGCTGGACTCGGAGAAGGAGCTCCGGGCGAAATTCGCGTCGATCGGAGTCGGCACCGACAAGAAGCTCGACATCAGCACGCTGACCGCCGACCAACAGCAGGCCTTCCAGGACGGCCTCAATGACGCCTGGACCGAGTACAACCAGCTGCAGGCGAAGGTCGACAAGGGTGAAGTCACCTCGGCCCAGATGTTCGGTACCCGCCAGGTGATGGGAACCAATTACCTGTACCGGATGGCCGGCGCGATCAACGGCATCTACGGCAACGACGCCGCCGAGGCGATGTATCCGATCTTCCGCCAGGATTCGGCGGGTGCGGCGCTGGATGGCGCGAACAAGTACACCTACCGATTCGCTCCAGGGCAGCTTCCGCCGGTCAAGGGTTTCTGGTCGATCACCATGTACCGACTGCCCGAGAGCCTGCTGGTGGCCAATCCGATCGGTCGGTACCTGATCAACTCGCCGATGCTGCCCAAGCTGAAGAAGGATGCCGATGGCGGCTACACCTTCTACGTCCAGAAGGAATCACCAGGGGCGGACAAGGAATCCAACTGGTTACCGGCGCCGGAAGGTCCATTCGTCTTGGTCGAACGGCTGTACTGGCCCGAGAAGGCGGCGATCGACGGCACATGGAAGGCACCGTTGCCGCAGCGCATTCCGTGACACCACTGCAGCAGCCGGATGCGCGGCGCGGCTGAGAATCAGTCTGGTTGACTGCAAGGATGCGCAGGACCTCAGCTTGTCCATACTCCGAATGAAACTATGCGGGAGAACGGTTTTGAATGCGTAGCCGCCAGTATCGGCCGCCCTTCGTCGGGTCGCCTTCCGTGACCGGAACAAGAAGCAGCGGCAGACATACGGAGAGGCCGACTATCCGGACATGAGGCGGACCCGGTTCGGCCTCCGTTGAATTGCGGTGAGGTTTGTGGCTGGCTGCCACCTCCGGCGCAACAGTGCTGCCTAAACAACTTCGAGCGCAGTCCTTAACCGGGTCGAGTCGTGCTGCTTCCGAAGGTGCCCTAGGTGGAATTCGGTAAGGCCCAGGGCGGCACGCGTCGAGAGGGCCGACTCGCGATGGAGTTCCCATCTGCGTTCAGCCAATTTCGCGACGACATCGACGCGCCTAGCCAGGTCGCTGTAGAGGCTACGGGGTGGCGTCCGAAGGGGATTGGCAGGTGAAGGTGAGCCGGAAGGTGCCGATTTGAATGCTATCGCCGTGGGTCAAAGAGATGGATTGGATCTTGACCAGGTTGACGTAGGTGCCGTTGAGGCTGCCGGAGTCGATGATCCAGTAGTCGTTGTCGAGCCACCGGATTTGGGCGTGCTGGCGGCTGACGGTGATGTGGTCCAGAAGCATCTCGCTGTCTGGGTGTCGTCCGGTGGCGGTGACGTCGCCGGACAGGAGGAACCGGGCCCCGGTGTGGGGGCCGCCGGTGATGGTCAACACTCCCGAGCCCGGAATGCAGTCCCCGGTTGCGTCCCGAGTGGGCGACGCGGCGGATTCGGCTCTGCTGTCGTGCGGTTCCCGGTATACGGCGGTGGTGCGGGCGGTGTCGCCAAGCGCGTGGGCGTGTTCGCTGTGGTGCATGTCGGGTTCCTTTTGCAGGGAGATGCCAGGGGTTATGGCGAGGCTTGGTACCGGTGCTGAGACGGGTTGTAATCGGGTGTGGGTGCGGGCGTGCGTGACGGCTTCATCGAGGGTGTCAACGAGGTGGTTTGCGTGGCGCAGAGAATCCAGGATGCCGATGTTTGTGAGCAGATCTCGGTGCTCGGGCTGAACACCTTTGATGATGACGGTGATGGCGCGGGATTCGAGTTCGCCGATGATCCGGGACAAGGTGTTCGCGCCGGTGGCATCGAGCATCCCGAGCTGGGACAGCCGGATGATCACCACCGTGGTGTCAGGTTGGCGCCCATCGATGATTACTGACGAGACACGTTCTGCGGCAAGGAAAAACATGGCGCCATCTAGGCGCAACAGCGCGATCTGCTCGTCACCGGGCTGCGGCGGACCGGGCAGCTCTTCTCGGGTGACGCTGCTGCGCCGGGCCAGGAGATAGAGCGCAAATACGGCAGCTGCTGCAATTCCGATTTCGACGGCTTGGATCAGATCGAAACACACGGTGACCAGCGCGGTCAGTGCGAAAGTGAGGGCATCGGTGCGGGTCGAATGCATGATTCGGGTGATGGTGTGCCAGGCGATCATCCGCCACGCGGTGACCATCAAGATCGCCGCCAGCGCCGCCAGCGGGATCGCCCCGACGGGACCACTGACCAGATACACCACCGCCAGCAACAGCGCCGAGTGCACGATCGCGGCGACCCGGGTCTGAGCTCCGGATCGCACGTTGACGGCGGTGCGTGCGATCGCCCCAGTGGCGGGCATCCCGCCGAACGCCCCAGACACGATGGAGGCCAGCCCTTGACCGAACAGTTCCCGGTTGGGGTCATACGGCCCGGTGGCGGACATGGTCGCGGCGACGCGCGCTGAGAGCAGCGATTCGATCGCCGCCAACGCGGCGATCGCCACTGCTGCGCCGGCCGTGTTATGCATGGTGGCCAGGTCAGCGTGCGGCCACACTGGGGCGGGCAGCGCCGAGGGTAGCGCCCCGATCCGGGCGACCGGTAACCCCAGCCCCACGACCACGGCCGTGACAGCAGTGATCGCCAGCAGCGACGCGGGGATCGCCGCGTGTAGTCGCGGCAGTATCAGCATCAACGCCACCACCGCCGCCGCTACGATCAGCGCCGGGCCCGCTGTGACTGGATCGATACCAATGAGGACAGCGGTGGCGCTAAACAGCGGCGTTTTCCCTTGCGGCACAGCGGCTCCGAATGCGGCTGGGATCTGCTGCAGGAAGATGATGATGGCGATGCCGAGGGTGAACCCTTCCACGACTGGCCAGGGAATGAACGTCACCGCCCGTCCCAAACCGGTGATACCTGCGACCGCCACGATTAACCCGGCTGCGGCGGTGACCAGTGCGACGCTGCCTACCCCGTACTGCCCGACGATCGGAGCGAGAACGACGGCCATGGCCCCGGTGGGGCCGGAGACCTGAACGTGGGAGCCGCCGAACACTGCGGCCACTACCCCGGACACCACGGCGGTGACCAGCCCGGCGGCCGCGCCGACCCCGGAGCTGATCCCGAATGCCAGTGCCAGCGGCAACGCGACGACGCCGACGGTGACCCCGGCCAGTGCGTCACGGCGCCATGAGCGGGTCAGGCCCGCGTAGTCGTCGCGGTGGGGGAGCAATCCAGAGATTATGGTGTCGCACCATCTGATCATCGGTGGGCGCCGATTGGGGGTAGTGAGCTGACGGCGTCGAGCTGATCGCGGTGAGTGGCCAGGGTGTCTGCCAGGAACGTTCGGGCAATGACAAGCAGTTCAGCGATCTTCGGGTGCGCTAGTCGGTAGTACACCGCGTTGCCCACCCGGTGACCGCTGACGACATGGTGGCGTTTGAGCACGGCCAGGTGCTGGGAGAGCACGGTCGCTTCGATATCGCTATTGGCCAAGATCGCGCTGACCGGGGTGGGCTCGGTGGTGGTGGACAGGATTTCCAGGACCCGGATGCGGGCTGGATGGGCCAGGGCCTTGAACAGGTTGGCCTTGATTTCATACAGCGGCCGCTCGGGACCCTCCAACACGCTGTCAGCCACGATGAACACCCCTTGCGTACTTTCTGGATTGAGTGAATTCGCAATCCATCATATCGTGGGCTAGCCTAGCCCCATGTCCAAGGGCAAGACCGCAGCGATGAAACCGAGGCCGGTGCAGTACGTCGGGTACTGCTACGGCCGCCGTTTGCCTGATTTCATGCGTGGTTGGGTAGCCCATGATCTGGCCGGCCCGGGAGCTACGAGGCGGATGATGATTCGGGTCGCGATCCCGGCGGTGTTGATCCTCGCGCCGATCTGGTTGATCCCTATGTCGCTATACCTGCACGCGAGCATGACACTGCCGATCTTCCTGCCGTTCGTATATTTTTCACACGCCCTCAACAAGATCTGGCGCCGCCACATGCTCACCAAACACGGCTTGGATCCCAGCCTCATCGACGCGATCTCACACGAGAAGAATGCGCACATTCACGAGGCCTACGAACGACGGTACGGTCCCCGCACCGGCTCCACCGTCAGTTACGACGCCTAAACCGTGTTCCGGATCAAGACACGGCCCGGCCGTGGCACCGTGCGTTCATGGTGAACGTGAGGGACGCGGTGCCTGCCGATGCGCTGGCGGTCGCGGACGCGCATGTCCGCTCCTGGCAGGTGGGCTACGCGGGGCTCATGGCACAGAAGTATCTTGACCGGCTGCGGCCCGAGGATCGCGCCCGGGGCTACCATTTCGAACAGATGGACCCAGTGAACGGTCCCTACACCCTGGTGGCCGTTAATGACTGCGTCGTATGTGGGTACGTCACGCTCGGACGATCAAGGGAACACGATCACGACCAGTTCGGTGAGATCTGGTCGCTATATGTACACCCCGCGCACTGGGGATCTGGCGTGGGTGGCGCGCTGTTGGCCGCTGCCTGCCGGCAGTTGCACCGAGCGGGGTACGGCTCAGCATATCTATGGGTGCTATCGACGAACGTCCGCGCCCGGCGTTTCTATGCGCGTGCCGGCTGGATCATTGAAGGATCAGAGCGAACTGATTTCGTTGGCGGTAAGTACATCAGCGAGATCAAGTATGAGTTGACTATCGAAGTCCGCGAAGATAGTCAATTATCGCCGTGAGATTCCTTGTGCTCGTTCAGGTGTGTGGCTCCTGCCTATCCCCGTCGGCTAACAGACGTTATTCCACTGTCTGGATATTGCGCTGAATGAGCGCAATTGGGCAGGTTGCAGCGGCTGCGATCGCAGATGGGCTGGAGGGGCGGCGATCCAGCATCACGGTGCCTGGACGTTGGCGGCCGGTCGCCGCGCTCCGAGGCGTGGCCGGTCCGATCATGGACGCGACACTCGCGCGAAACGTCCCGGTACAACAAGCACTTACCAAGCTCGAGAACCGATAGCCTCAACGAGGCTTCTAGTTATCGGGCGAAGTGTCTCCTTGGTGGGGGAGGCGGGGTGGTGTCGGCGGAGAAGGGTTGTGGGTAACCTGCCGCGAACGCCACGGTCGTCACCGAGCACCAATCGGTGAAGCAGCCAGGTTGAGTAGTGCAGCTAGTCGGTGAACTCGATCCGTACCGATATGGGCGTGGTTTCCAGCGCCTGCGTCACCTTGTACCCGAGCCGGCCCAGGCTGCGGCCCCTGGCGACGACGTCGTCATCGCGTCTCAACGTCGCGACCCCGGTACGCCACTGCCTGCCTTGGCGCAAACGGATCTTCGGGTTGTCGACAATGTTGCTGCCCCATCCGGAGCGGGTGCCGTGTTGGCTGATCAGCCACGCCCCAGTGCTGTCGAACTGCGCCGTCACCGGAATCCGGCGCACCTTGCCGGTCTTGCGGCCGATGGTCTCCAGTTCGGTAGCCATGGCAGTGCGCACCCCCAGCTTGCTCAACCCTTTGACTACCGGGTTGAGCACGTAGCGGCCGATCAGACGTTCTCTATGAAACTTCCGAAGCGTCTTGTCGTCATTGGTATTCGGCATGATCAGGCCCTTTCCTGGCGTAATGTCGAGTCCTTCGGTAGTGCAATGTGCCATTGCGCTCTTTCACGCACTGTTGTCGCCTGTCGATTCTCAACAAGGTTCTTGATGCGCGGTCATGGTCGTGATGTCGACGTTCCTCTGGTGCTGCATGAATCGTGCGACAGCCACCGTCCAGTCGCCCATACGTTCAGTGGGCGGCGTGTGAAACTGGGCGTCTCAGCGGGCCGCCCGCCCGAGTAAGAGCGCAGCCGTACCGGCGCCGACGGCCGACAACGCCACTCCTGGCGCCATCACCGCCGTCACGCCGGTGACTTCCTTTCGCCGGCCGGCCGCCATCCACGCGACGGCGTCGACCGCGTCCATCAGAATGTTGAGTCTGATGAAATCCGCTGGCGACGAGAACCTGTCGAGCTTTATCAGTCCAAGCGCGAGGGCGGCGTTGCGGATACCGAACATCTGTCCATAGGCGACCGCCGGAGTGCCGCCTGTACTCATACCGAAGATCCGAGCCACGAGCTTTGGGGTGAAGAGGTGAGTTGCGGCGACGACAAGGCGGCCAGTGATCAACAGCTTCAGGGGAATGGACGATTTGAACGTTGCAGAGTTGTTGTCGGACAAGCTAATTCTCTTTCTCAGGCTGTGGGATCGCACGAGCATCGCGTCGATGGAGGAGACCCACGGTGAACCACCAACGTATCGGACTAGTGTTTCACTAGCAACTAGTAATAAACTAGTTTATAGGCTTTGATGATTCAAGTGTTCGTACGAAGGGATGTCGTGCAACGTGCAGAAGTCAGACGGCGGCGAAGAAGTCGCGGTAGCGCCGTATTGCCCCTACTTCGCTGCCGGTATGCGCCTACTGGATCAGCGCTGGGCGGGCACCGTCCTTCGAACACTCGTGACAGGCCCCAAGCGCTTCAGCGATATCTCCGCGGTCATTCCGGAACTGACTGACAGCACCCTGTCCAAGCGTCTCAAGGAGCTGGAGGCCGGTGGCCTCGTCACCCGGATCGTGCATCCAACGACACCGGTCCGAGTCGAGTACCGGCTCAGTGACATGGGGACCGCATTGGGTGAGGTCCTCTTGCACCTCAACGCATGGGCGCTCGAGTGGATCGACCTTCCTCCGGACCAGCAGAAATCGAAATAGTCCACTCAGGGTGATGCCGACTGGAGATCCGTGGCAGAGGGTGGTCGGCGCAGCGCCCCGACCATGACCCCGTCGATACCGACCAGGCGAAAAGCGCACGGCTGGCCGACCCGACCCACACCTGCGGGATGGCAACCCCCGCAGGCAGTCCGATGACTAGCGTTCGACGCCGGAATCGTCTTGCAGGGGGCGTCCGCGACTTTTGTAGAGCGCGGCATCAGCTTGTGCGTACAGCTCGGCGATGTCGGTTTCGGTTGAGTCCTGGGTGGCCACGCCGTGACTGACTGCGGGTGTGGTGTCGTCGATGGTGCGAAGGATTTCGTGGACCGCTTCAGGTCCGGCGCCGACGATGCAGATGGCGAATTCGTCTCCGCCCAGGCGTGCCAATGCCGTGCCCCGAGACAAGGCCTTCTGCCAGAGATGGGCGTACTCGGTGATGCGGCGGTCGCCGGCGGTGTGGCCGTAGGTGTCGTTGAGAATCTTGAGTCCGTCGATATCGAGCGCGATGACCGTCACCGGGACGGGGGTTCGGCAGCGTCTGAGCAAGTCTGCGGTGGCAATCTCCCATCCCGCCCGATTGAGTAGGCCCGTCAGCGGATCGGTACACGCTGCGGCGAACATTGCGCGGATCAGAAGACCAAAGGACTCGGCGGCGGCGGAGATCGCCACCAGGATGATGAGAAAGGTGATGACGCCGACGTGCGGTGCGGGGGCAACGGCGACGGCGACGACGCACGCGGTGGTCAGCGCGGCGATGAGTGTCCAGGCCTGGCGGGGTGGGTGGAAGGCGCGTAGGTACATGGCCAAGAACATGGGCGCGATGAGGCAGACATATTCGGCGGTCATCGAGACGTGGAATGCCATCACGATAGGAGTCGCCGCGACCGCGGCGACAGTGGCCACCATAACGCCTCGCACGGGCCTGATTGCCAGGTAGGCGAGCGCACCGATTCCAAGGATGACGGCGATGATTCCGCCGGTGGGATCGCCGTAGGTGATGTCGGTGCGTACGGGAAACAGGGTGAACACCACCCCGTAGACATAGAGGAATGTGGTCGCGGCCAGATAGATACGCAACAGCCTTGCTCGCTGCTTCTGTCCACTTCTGGCAGCGTGCGCCCCGGCTAGCCAATTGAGGCGGTGCATGAGGCTAACCTGCCCGTCGCTGAGTTGGCCGTCAAATGGGAAATCGGCGACATGTGCAGCGCCGAACAACATCCCTCGCGTACTACGCACATCCAACACCCGGGCACCGACAAGTAGTCCAGCCAAAGGTCTAGGGCCGCAGGGCCACGCCGGGCGGCACTCCTCCGTAACGTGACCGGGGTGAGCTGGAAAGCACTGGAAGCCTTGATCCGAACCTGCGTGGACACCGCGCTGGCCCGCCGGGTCGAGTGGGATCGGCTCGACGCTGCCGTGGGCGACGGCGACTTCGGCAGCAGCGTGGCGCGGGGCGCTCAGGGCGTCCGGGCGCAGTGGGAGGAACTCGATCGTTCGTCCCCGGAGGCATTCCTGCGCGCCGTCGGCGCCGTACTGAACCGCGAAATGGGCGGTAGCTCCGGACCGCTGCTGTCGGTCGCCTGTGACCGGGCCGGGGCCGCGGCGGGCACCGTGCAGGACATCGGCGTCGCGACCGCGGGTGCGATGCTCGCCGCCGCGGCGGCCGGGATCGCCGACTACGGCAAGAGCGGCGCGGGTGACAAGACCCTGCTCGACGCGCTGCTGCCGGCCGCCTCCGCCGTGACCCAGATCGGCCACCGTGGCGGCGACAGCGCCGGGGCGTACGCCGACGCGGCCAAGGCCGCCGCCGACGGCGCCAGGGCGACACGGGAGTACGTGGCCAGGCGCGGCCGCGCGGTGTACTCGGCCGAACGCAATGTCGGAGAACCGGATCCGGGCGCGGTGGCGGTCGCGGAGATCGCCGCGGCGCTGGCGCGCGCCGCCGGCGTCGAGGTCCCCGATCTGAGCGACCTCGAGCCGGCCGGTGACGTACCCGCGGCGGCGAGCGGAAAGACGAAGCAGTTCCTCAACGATCCCGCGCATGCGGCCCTGGAGAGCCTGTCCGGCCTGGCCCGGTCCATACCCGATCTGCTCAGCTGGGATCCCGCCGAGCAGATCATCCGCCGCGCGACGCCGCAGGCTTCGGGTCAGGTGGGTCTGGTGTCGGGCGGCGGCTCGGGCCACGAACCGCTGCACGCCGGATTCGTCGGCGCGGGCATGCTGGCCGCAGCGGCGCCCGGCGCGGTGTTCGCCTCACCGAGCACCGACCAGATCCTGGCCGCCACGCGTGCGGCCGGCACCGGCGGCGGGGTGCTGCACGTGGTGAAGAACTACACCGGCGACGTGCTGAACTTCCGCCTCGCGGCCGACGCCGCGCGCGCCGAAGGGATCGAGGTCGCCAGCGTGCTCGTGGACGACGACGTGTCGGTCGACGGATCCGATCACACGGTCGGCAGGCGCGGCACCGGAGCGACGCTGTTCGTGCACAAGATCGCCGGTGCCGTGGCCGAAGCCGGCGGGTCGCTGGACGAGGTCCACGCCGCCGCGGTGGACGTCGTAAAGCGCAGTGCGAGTTTCGGAATCGCACTCACGTCGAGCTCGCCCCCGGGGGCCGGCCCGATCCTGGCGCTGGGCCCGGACGAGATCGAGATGGGTGTCGGTATCCACGGCGAGCGGGGCCGGCGCAGGGATCGCCTGCGCCCGGCCGCGGACCTGGTCGCCGAGGCGACCGAGATTTTGGTGACCCATCTGGGGCTCGGCGCGGGAAGCCGCGTGCTGGCACTGGTCAACGGACTCGGCGCGACCCCGCTGATGGAGTTGTATCTGCTGTTCAACGACCTGGCCGATGAGCTGGCTCGCAGGCAGATCAGCATCGACCGAAACCTGGTCGGCAACTACGTGACCAGTCTGGACATGGCAGGCGCATCCTTCACGCTGATGACGCTCGATGACCAGCTGACCCGATGGTGGGATGCCCCGGTGCACACCGCCGCGCTGCGGTGGGGTCGCTGATCAATCGCGGTCGAATGCGGCGACACCGGCCTGCGCGCATGCCACGTCGTCGGCGACACTCGCCCCGCTGACGCCGACCGCGCCCACGATCGTGTCGTCGGCGGTGACGGGAATGCCACCGCCGAAGATGACGAACCGGCCGTTGCCGTTGGCGTGCAGACCGAACAGTTCGCCGCCGGGCGCGGCCAGCACGGCCAGCTCACTGGTGGCGATGCTGTTCGACACGGCCGTGTACGCCTTGTCGACAGCCAGTGTGGGACCGGCGATCTCCGCGCCGTCCATGCGCCCGAAGGCCACCAGATTGCCACCCGCGTCGACGACGGCGGCCGACACCCGGACCGACCGGCGCCGAGCCTCCTCATGGGCGGCGGCCACCATCTCGAATGCCCGGGCGACGGGAAGGGTCACAGGAGTCCTCCATGGACGGTCTCAAGGGTCGCGGATTGCGCACGCTATTGTTCGAACTCAATCGTGAACAGAGGAGAGCCAGTGACGCAACCAGAGCAGCAACTGACGTTCAAGCAGAAGGTCACGTTGGGGCGGCAGGCCGCGGTCGCCTTCGCCCGCAACCCGAAGGCTCTGGTCGCCCTGGTGAAGTACAAGCGCGCCGAGCGTAAGTCGGCCAAGAACGCCGGCTAATCCTCGCCGGGTGTCACCATGATCGGCACCTCGAGGACGCGCAGGATCTTGGCGGCCGTGGAACCGATGAACAGCCGGCGGGGCGGCGCCAGGCGGCTTGAGCCCAGCATCAACAGGTCGCCGTCGCTCCAGTCGAGTTCCTGCACGGCCGCTTCGATGGTGGTGCCGTCGGCGACGACGGCAGTCACCGCGAAGCCCGCCGGCAACGCCGCTTCTGCGGATTTCAGTGTGGCACGGGCATGTTCGCGGGCCGCCTCGATGCCCGCCCCGCCGTGCTGATCCAGCGCCACGAGCGACACCAGGCGTAGCGGCGCTCCCGTCGCCGTGCTGGTCCGCACCGCTGCGTCGAGCAGGCGGCGGGCGCCGGGCCGGTCGCCGATGGCGCAGGTGACGGAGCGGACGCGGTCCACCTCGGAATGGCGCGTGCCGCGCGGTGCCACCGCGACCGGAACCGGCGCGGAATGCAGCAGCTCGTCGACCAGGGCGCCCAGCGACAGGCTGCCGGCCAGACCGCCGCCCGATCCGCCCACCACGACGGCTTCGGCGTCGAGCCGAACGGCTTCAGCGCCAAGCGCTTCGGCCACCGACTCCTCGACGAGGACCTGGCCGTCGGCCTTGATGTCGTCGGGTACCAGGCGCAGTGCCTCGGCGAGCCACGCCGAGCCCTGCTCGGCCAGCACCTCGTGGTACCGGTCGGAGGTCACGCGGGGAGTGGTGACGTCATCGGGAGCCAGGACCAGGCGCACTTCCAGGTCGGCGCCGAGGGTGCGGGCCAGCCGGACACCCAGCGCCATGGCGTCGGCGCCGCCGGCGGTGGCGAGGTAGCCCACGACGAGCTTCACTGGGACTCACCCTTCTTGCCGTGCTCCACGTGGGGAATCGGGGTGCCCTCGTCGGCGAGGGTCTCCTCCTCGATCTTCATCGTCATCGGTTTGCTCAGGAAACGGGTGATGTACAGCAGCAGGCCCAAGCCGATGGCGAACCAGATCGCACCGCCGAGCAGCGCGTCGAAGTGCAGGTTGAGCCACAGCACGGCGGTCAGGCACATGCCGATGATCGGCAGCACGATGTTGGTGAAGATCTCCATCGGCGTGTGCCGCTTGTTCAGGTGCACGGCAAAGTAGAGCAACACCGTCAGGTTCACCATGGTGAAGGCGATGAGGGCACCGAAGTTGATCATCGACGACACGAACTCGAGGGTGAACCGGAAGGCCAGCAGTGACACCGCGCCGACGATCAGCACCGCGTGCAGCGGCGTGAGGAATCTCGGGTGGATGTAGGACAGGAATCGTGGGATCCGGCCCGTCCCGTTGCGGGCCATCACGTAGATCATCCGGGACACGCTGGCGTGTGAGGACAGGCTGGACGCGAACATGGCCGCCAGCGCCGCCGAGACGAACAGGATCTTGAAGAACTCGCCGCCCACCTTGAGTGCGAGTTCGGGCAGGGTGTCGTCGGTGACCTCGAACCCCTCGAGGGTGGGGAAGGCGGCCTGCGCGAACCACGCGCCGATCAGGAAGATGGCGCCGCCGATGAGCAGCGCGAGCACGATCGCCTTGGGGACGGTGTTCGGCGTCTTGGCTTCCTCGCTGTACATCGTGATCGCGTCGAACCCGATGAACGAGAAGCACACCACCGTGGCCCCTGCGATGACGGCGCCCATGTCGACACCCGCGTGGTAGAGCGGTTCGAGCGTCAACGCCGTTCCCTGACCCAGGCCCTTGGTCAGCGAGATGTAGGTCAGCACAACGAAGATGCCGATGAGCAGGATCTGGAAGACGACGAGGACACCGTTGATGCTCGACGTGCCCTTGATGCTCCAACAGTTGAGCAGGGTGACGATCGCGACGTAGACGATGACGAAGATCCACGACGGGGTGTCCGGGAAGAACGACTCGAAGTAGATCCGGCCGATGACCGCATTGACCATCGGCAGGAGCAGATAGTCCAGCAGCGAGGACCAACCGACGAGGAACCCGACGTTGGGGTGGATCACCTCGGAGGCATAGGTGTACGCCGAACCCGCGGAGGGGAAGACGCGCGTCATCCGCCCGTAGCTGAGTGCGGTGAAGACCATCGCGATCAAGGCGACGATGTAGGCGAGCGGAACGACCCCGTTCGTCTCTTCGGACACGATGCCGAAGGTGTCGAAGACGGTCATCGGGGTCATGTAACCGAGGCCGAGGCCGACGATCGCCCACAGACCGAGCGACCGCGACAGGCGCGGGGAGGCGGACGCGCCTCCCAGGGGAGCTAGGGGGGAAGTCTGCTGCACCTAAGCAGTGTGCGCTGTGCCACACCGTTGGGATCCGCACCGATTCGTACATTTCATCCACGATTCCGCGCCACTTCGTACAATCGCCTCGTGCGTGTCTCCGTGGCGTGGGTGCTGACCCAGACAGGTCTGGCGCTCCGGCTCCGGGGCGGTGCGGCCGGCGTGGGCCGTCCCATCGACATGGTGCTGACCACCGAACTCGCGAATCCGGCGCGCTGGCTGTCGGGCAACGAGTTGGTGCTCACGACCGGGATCAGGCTTCCGGGCACGGCCGCCGAGCGTGCCGACTACCTGCGCGAGCTCGACCAGTGCGGGGTGGCGGGCCTGGGCTTCGCGACGGGTTTGACCCATCTCACGGTGCCCGAGGACCTCGTCGCGGTGGCCGACGAGCTCGCTCTGCCCCTGATCGAGGTGCCGCTGGAGACGCCCTTCGCCGCGCTGGTCAAGTCCGTCACCGCGCGGATCGCCGAGCTGCAATACGACGACGTCGTGCGGGTGTCACGGGCGCAGCCGCACCTCACCCGCGCGGCGATCACCGGGGGAGCGCCGGCCGTCGCGCGCGAACTGGGCCGCTCGCTGGCCGCCACGGTCCTGATTCTGGGCACCGCCGGCGACGTCGTGGCGTGCCACCCCGGGCCCCCGGCTGCCTCGCTGCTCGACGCGCTGCGCCCGCTGGTGTCGTCGGGGGC
The DNA here is from genome assembly GCF_056403275.1 of Mycobacterium sp. P2_H7. Classification (NCBI taxonomy): domain Bacteria; kingdom Bacillati; phylum Actinomycetota; class Actinomycetes; order Mycobacteriales; family Mycobacteriaceae; genus Mycobacterium; species Mycobacterium sp. P2_H7. Next base: position 213,615 of record NZ_JBFUFU010000004.1, read on the forward strand.
TGACGCGGGCACGGCCACCGTCGCCTTGAGTGGGACGGCGACTCCTGTTGCCCACCAACGCATCCGGGTGGGATCGAAGTCCTACGGCGAGCTGGTGGTCATCGGTGGCGCCGCGCTCAGCCACATGGAGCAGATGCTGCTCGGCCACGCCAACGCCCTGCTCGCCCTCGACTTCGACAAGCCTGCTCGCCTCAATGCGGCTCAGCGGCAGTTGAATTCGTCGGCGCTGAGCATGGTGCTCGCCACCGACGCGGACCTGCGGCCCGCGTGGTCGCTGTTGACCCGCGTTGCCGATCAGCACCGACGGATACGCGTGGTGGCGATAGAGGGCGATTCCGCGGAAGCGCTTGCCGCCGTTCACCGGGCTTGCGTGGAGGTACTGGAAAGCGACGGGTATCAGTGCTTCGTCCACGCGGCGGGCGAGGCCGTGGTGGCGGTGATTCCGGGAGTTCTCGGTGTCGACTTCGCGAGCAGATTGATCGGTGGGGTGGCCGGCCAGGCGCGCCGGACGCTGCGGGTCGGAATGAGTGGCCCGCACGTGCTCGACGACCTCACCGTCGCGGTACGGAACGCCCGGCGTGCCGGCACGATGGCGCAAAGAGGCGGAGTGCCAGTCGAATTCGGTGCTGCCGCCGGGCAGGCCCTGCTCTCCGACGAGGCGAGTCGCACGATCTTGTCCGCCGTCGCCGACACGACACTGGCCCCGCTCGCCGACTATGACCGCGATCAGCAGGGCTGTCTCGTCGTGTCGCTGCGGGCCTACCTGGAGGCCAACGGTCACTGGGAGACGGCCGCGGCGGCACTCGGCGTCCACCGCCACACCTTGCGCAACCGGATCAGGACCGCGCAGAAACTCCTGGGCTGCGATCTCGATGTCGCCCGGGTACGTGCCGAACTGCTGCTCGCCCTGCTGGCCGGCGAGCGTGGCGGGCCCAACTGATCTTCAGTGTCAGGCGATTCGGCGTACCGCAACCACGTCGCGTTCGACGCAGCCGACGCGGTCGGCGGCTTCGGCGACCGAGAGAACCGGATCGAGCAGGATCGCCAATTCGGCAGGGGAGAACCAGGGTTCGTCGTCCCAGGGTGCGTGGTCCCATCCGGCATCTTCGAAGCCGGAAAACAGTCTGTTGCTCAACTCGAACCTTTTCGGGCGTTGTCGGCTGTCGCTGTCTTCGATGAAGCGAATTCAATGCCGAAAGTCTACGGGCCCGGCCGTGTCCGCGTGGGATGGCGTATGCCGTGCAACTCACTCGTTCTTACCGGCGAAGTGCCAGGTCAGGCCTACTTCGGCGGGTAGAAGTACTCGCGCCAAGCCGTGATCTTTTCGTTATGCACCTGGTATGCGCCCATGACCGGCCAGGTCTTCTGTTCGCCGCCCACGATCCAGTGATCACGCCGTTCCATCAACACGACGTCACCGTCGACGGCGAGGTGCAGGATTTCGAGGTCCACGCATTTCCCGCGCGCGAAAAAGGCCGTCATCATCTCGTGGATGGCCTGTCGTCCGGCCAGCGTCGGCCAGTCGGGCCCGATGTCGAAGGTGGCGTCCTCGGCGAAGTGGCTCATGACCTCGTCAACGTCGTTGCGGCTCCATGCGGCGATCTCGGCGCGCACGACGTGCTCTGCGGTCATGGTCTCCCCGTCTGCGTTTACAGCGACTCGCGCAATCGTAATGCCGGTCGGCCACCGGCCTGGATCGGTACGCAATTCCGAGGTGAATACCGTTGCAAAGGAAAGCAACTCAACGGCCGTCAGCCCAACGGGTCACCGTCGACCACGTCGCTGATGGTCACGTCGATGGGCCCGGACGGGGTGCGCCCATGGTCATCGAGGTCATCGAGGATCAGGCGGACCGTGTCGAGCACCGTGCGCCGGATGTCGTCACCGAGTTCGAGCAGTTGAGTCCCGTAACTCCCGACGACGTCGATGTCGATGGCACGCAGCACCGTGCCCTCCAAGGTGAAGGCGATGCGAGTGGGCTGGCAGACGAATTTGCGCCGCAATTCCCGCGCCAACAGGCTGCGCAGCGCGTGATCGCTGATGTAGACCACGCCGTGGCCGATGTCGCGCGAGGCCCGGATGGGCCAGCCGGCACGGGAGGCGGCGTGCACGGCGGCGCGCACCTTCGAGCTGATGGTGTCCCACCCGGGCTCGGGCGCAGTTCTCAGATACGAGGCCGCGCGGTGCAGGAAAGGATCTGACGCTGTCACTGCCACCTCCTTAAGAGAACTCGCAAGGCCTTGGTTGCCCGAAGGTGGTGCCCGCGTACGGCGTCGGGACTGAGTTGCAGAACCTCGCCGATCTCGGGGAACGTCATCAGTTCGATCTCCCGCATCATCCAGACCGCACGCTGGCGCACCGGCAACTCGGCCAGCGCGATTTCGAGTGCGTCCAGGAACGCGGCATTGGACGCCGCGGTGAACGGGTCGGCGGCGGTGTCCGGGCCCGCCAGAGGCTCCAGAACCCAATCCTCAACGGGGTTGGCACGTTTGAGTCGGTGGGTATCGACGATTTTGCGGTAGCAGATGGCGAACAGCCATGTCCGTAACGAGGAGGCACCGCGGAAGCCGGCGATCTGTCGCCAGGCAGCAACGAAGGTGTCCTGGACCACGTCGGCGACGTCGGCTTCCGACGCCAGCATCCGTCGCGCATACCGATACAGAATCGGGCCGTACCGAGTCACGATGGCGTCGAACGCCTCTCGGTCACCGACGGCGGCCGACACCCGCAGCGCTTCGTCATCGGCGTCGCGAAGGTCGCCGTCGGTTGGCGCTCTCACCACACCTCGCTCCCAGTTACGCTTGGCCGCCGACCGGATATGGACTCCGGTGATGCAGGCAAGAATGCTATGCCTGCGACACGACTCTTAGCTGGGCGTCGGGCATGTGTCATGCGTCACGCCGCGACGACGTTCGGTTCGGGGCGATTGTCCCGACTAACCATGAGTTGCCGTCATATCGGATCAGAGGGGAAACGCGATGACCAGTGCACAGCTCGGCGCAGAAGAGGCCGGCAAAGAGGTCAGCCCGTACCAGGGCTCACCGTTGGTGAGCTCTCAGGGCAAGACGACGATCGCCGGTGTCGTGGTGTCCAAGATCGCCGGGATCGCCGCACGTGAGGTCAGTGGTGTGTACGACCTGGGCGGTGGCGCATCCCGCGTGGTCGGAGCGCTGCGTGAGCGCATCCCCGGCGCCAGCGTCAATCAGAGCCAGGGCGTATCGGTCGAGATCGGGGAGAAGCAGGCCGCCATCGACATCGACATCGTCGCCGACTACGGGGTGGCGATCGCGGACCTGGCCGCCGGTATTCGGCGCAACGTGATCGCGGCGATCGAGCGGATGACTGGGCTCGAGGTGACCGAGGTCAACATCACCGTGCACGACGTGCACCTCGACGGCGACAGCGCCGACGATGCCGATGCGTCACCCGCCCGTGTCCATTGACCTCCCGGACGACGCCGAGCGCATCGCGGCGGCGGTGATCGCCGTGCACGGCGTCGCCGGACTGCATGCCGGCATGTTCGGCGAAGTGGCCACCTATCTGCCCGGCCACCGGGTGTTGGGGGTCCGGGTGGGCCCGGACCGGGTCGACGTCCACGTGAGCCTGGCACTCGATGCGCCGGTGCGGCCCACCGCCACCGCCATCCAGCGCGCGGTCGCCGCGATCACCGATCTGCCCGTCGACGTCACTGTTGAGGATCTCGTGCCCGTGACAACGGCGTCCGGGCGAGAACTGCAATAGGGCGTGGGGGGGGGGGGGGGGGGGGGGGGGGGGGGGCCCCCCCCCTTGATCGCCCTGTTGCTCGGCGCGGCGGGCTACCTGATCGGCGCCCACCGCGATGGCGAGCTGGACCTCGGCGCGTTGCTCCGGGGCCGCGGCCGTGACTGAGATACAGGACGCCGAACCATCACCGCCGCACCATGATTCCGATGACGAAGCCGGTGCCCGGGGGACACTCACGGTCCGGGAGAAGGTCGCGCAGCGGCTCGCCGTCCGCGCCGCGCTCGACACACCCGGGGTGTTGCCGTTCTCGGTGGGCCTGACCAAGATCGCGGGCCGGTCGTTGCCGCAAGCGCAATTGACCATCGCCGGGCAGCGGGTCACCGCGCACCTCAAGGTCACCGTCGCGTGGCCGGCTCCGGCGGTCGAAGTGGCCCGTGCCGTTCAGCGCAATGTCGCGCAAACCCTGTCCACCATGGCCGCACTGCACGTCGACCGTGTCGACGTCACGGTCGAGCAGCTCAGCACCGCCACCCCCGACGTGAAGAGGACCCGATGACGACCGCCGACCCCGTGGCGCTGCCTGCACCTGGCCGCGTGCCCGTCGCCACCGCCCCGGCCCGATATATCGGGGTGGCCTTGGCACTCACCTTCCTGATCGCCGGCGGGCTGGCCCTGCGCGAGGCCGGCGTCGTGCTGGGCTGGGTGGCCGGCACCTCGTGGATCGGCACCGTCGTCGCCGCGGTCGACGGTCTGCACAGCCAGTGGTGGATGGTCCCCGCCGGCGCCGTCGTGCTCGCCGCGGGCGCATGGATGGTGTTCTCGGCGTTGCGTCCCCGGCGCAAGACCGCCGTCGCGGTGGACGCGCAGGGTGCGGTGTGGATGCGCCCCCGCGATGTGGCGCGGCTGGCGTCGTTTGCGGCCGCGGCGGTGCCCGGGGTGGAGGTGCTGCGCTCGGAGGCGACCCGTCGCAAGGTCATCCTCTACGTCGGACTCACCGGTGCCGAGTCCGATTCCGGGGCCAAGGGTGCGATCGCCGCCGCGGTCGGCAGTGCCACCGAAATCCTCTCGCCGCCACCGCGGATCGCGGTCCGGATCGGCACGAGCGGGTCGGCGTGAGCGTGCGCCCGACCGATGCGCTGGACCGTGCGGCGACACTCATCGCGGGGCTCGTGGTCGCCGCGATCGGTATCGCCGCGGTGCTGTGGCCGACCCACCTGGTCCGGGGTGCCCCGGAGCGCATCACGGCGGGACCGGTCACGCGTCTGACCACCTCCAGCTGGTGGCCCTGGGAGTTGGCCGGAACGGGGGCGGTGCTGATGCTGATCGGGCTCGTCTGGTTGATAGCCCACGTCCCGACCCGCAGAGCACCGGTGCTGCGGGTGGCCGGCGGCACCGACCCGGGTGTCATCACGGTGAACCTCAACGGGGTGGCCTCGGCAGCGGCCGCGGCTCTGGAACAGGACCCGAACATCCAGTCCGCCAAGGGAAAAGCCATCACCGATCGGGGCGTCGCGACCGTCGAACTGACCGTCACCGCGGCCCACCCGGCCGGTCTGGCGGCGGTCATCAGCGCGGTCGACGCGACCTGCGGCCACGTCGCCCTGGCCACCGGCGATCCCGCGGTGGCGGCGCGCACCGTGCTCCAGGTCGCCAAGGCCGGCGGCACGGCCCGGAAGCTCCGAAACCTCGAATGACGCGATTGACGAGCGACGCCGTCATCGCCGCACTGACCGCCGGTGCGGTGGTCCTGGGATTCGTCATCCACAGACTCGCGCGGCTGGTCGAACGGCCGAAAAACCCACCCCCCGACAAGGAGTCAGATGCCCAGCCCCGACGATCACGGTGAGCGACTGTTCGCCTGGGCCGTACTCGCACCCGTGCTGGCCAAGCACTACTCGATCGTGGCCCCCAGTGATCCACAGGTGTCGGTGTGCGCGTGCTCGCCGGGGATGCGCCGCAGCATCGACGAGTGGGCAAGGCATGTCAGCGACGAGGTGGCCGCCAACATGACCTGACCGTCAGGCCGGGAAGAAGCCGTCGCCGGTGAAGAATCCGGGCTGCCAGCCCTGCGCCCCGAGGCACAGCATCGGCTTGCCGTCGGGGGTCTGGGCGGCCGCCTGCGGGCCGGGGCACGGGGCGCCGGTCTGCTGGACGCCGTACAGCGGATAGGACGGCATCCAGAACCCGGTGTAGATGGGCGGCCACTGATTGGGCACCCAGCGGCACATCATGGCCTGACCGCCGCGGCCGCGGCCGAAGGTGAACAGTTGGTAGTTGTCGCACGGTGCGCCGGCGGACGCCTCGTAGTTCATCCCGGGCACGTCGGTGGGGTAGCGGCCCGGTTCGTCATCGGCTGACGCCGGCGTCGCGGTGCCGAGCGCCGCGCACGCAATCGTCGCCGCCACGGTCAATTCACGAATCATGTACCCACCCTCGAAGTTGCTGCCACGACCCCGCCGCGGCAAAGCTTAATCCGAAGCGGGGCACCTCCACGGCTTATTCGGGAGCGTCGAGCACGCTGACGGCGATGCCGTACGGCAGGAACCGCACCCGTCGCGCCGCGTCGGTGTTGTTCTTGTTCGCCCGCAGCGCCTCGAGTTCGCTGGGGTAGACCTCTTCGATGTGGGCTCCGCCCGCCTCGTCGACGGTGTAGATGGCCCACACGCCGTCACCGGTGTCGCCGGTGGTCTCCGGTCCGGCCGGGCGGGGCTGCGCGGTGAACTGGTCGATCAGTGTGGACCACCCGGCGCGTTTGCCGAATCTGTCCAGTGCGTCACGCAGTCCCTCGCCGGCCTCGCGGGCCAAGCGGTCGATGTCTTCGGGGTCGATTCCGAACGGCCCGTTCTGGCTCATTGCCGTCCTCCTTCACACAGGGGTGGTAAAGGAAAGGATATGTCGACAACACGAGTGGCGGTTCTGGCGACGGTCGAAGGGTCCCCGGCCGCCGTCGTCGCGCACGATCGCGCACGCTGGGTAGGGCTGTTCACCGCCGACGGCCGGGTGGAGGATCCGGTCGGGTCGCGCCCCCACGTCGGCACCGATCAGCTCGAGCGTTTCTACGACACGTTCATCGGCCCGCGCACCATCACCTTCCACAGGGACGTGGACGTCGTCACCGGAGGGCAGGAGCGAAGCGACCCGGGAAATGGCACCGGAGGGCAGGAGCGAAGCGACCCGGGGTCCACCGTCCTGCGCGATCTGGTGCTGGAGGTCGCGATGGGTGACGCGGTCACCATGCACATCCCCGCGATCCTGCGGTACGACGTGCGGCCATCCGACGGCGAATTGCGGATCTCGGCGCTGCGCGCCTACTGGGAAGTGCCCGCGATGGCCGTGCAGTTCGCGCGCAGCGGAGTGGCCGCGGTGCCGGCTGGCCTACAGCTGACCAGCACGTTGGTGCGCAATCAGGGCCTGCGGGGCGCGGCCGGGTTCATGGCGGGGGTGCCCGGGGCCGGGTCCCGCGGGAAGCGGCGGATGTCGGACTTTCTGGCCGACGCCGCCGCCGGCGACGAGGTGGCGGTGAAACGCCGACTCGGTACCGGGCTGGAGGTCACCGCCGGGGACCACACCCCGCTGCCGCAGGCAGAACTGGTCGCCCTGCTGGCCGGCACCGAGGTCCGCACGCTGCTGGCCGCCGGCCGCAGTGTCGCGGCCAGGGTGACCGGCGAGGGTAGGAGTCTGGTGCTCATCGCGGAGTTCGGGACCCGACCCATGAGCCTGCACAGGTTGCGTGTCTTCGCTGACGAGGGCTGATACCTGGGTGGGGTTGTGCGCCGTCGTGCACCCGGCGTGAGACGGTAGATCCACCATGTCTGACTTTGAGTACCCGATGGGGTACATGACGTACGAAGAGTTCGGGCGAAAGTTCTTCGAGGTCGCCGTCAGCGAGCAGCGCGTCGGCGACGCCATCGGCTCCATCGCCGGCGACGAATTCCAGATGGGGCCCATCGGTCAGGGGCCCGGCGGCATCGCCAAGGTCACGGCCAAAGTCAAGATCCAGACCCCCCGGGTCACCCGGCACGCCGGGGAGAACTTCACGTTCGACATCCGCATCCCGCTGGAGATCAACATGGTCATCGACCTGAAGATCGACCGGCCCCAGTTCAGCGTCTTCGGCGAGATCTCGTTGCAGGCCGTCGCACGGGCGGCGGAACCGCTGGTGCTCATGCTGGACGTGCAGAAGCCGCACCCCCGCGACATTTCCATCCACGTCACGTCGAAGACGCTGCGCGCCGAGGTGCTGCGGGTGATGGCCGGTATCGATGCCGAGATCAAACGGTTCATCGCGGCCCATGTGGGCGGTGAGATCGACAACCCGGCGGCGCAGCAGGCCAAGGTGATCAACATCGCCGAGATGATCGACTCGACGTGGACCGGTATCTGAGCCGGGATCTACTGGGCGTCCGACCGCGCGACGACGGGCGCCAGGTACGGATGCCGGGGGCCGCCGCCGATACTGGCGGACCTGCCCCGCAGATGCCGCCAGATCCACGGCATCAGCATGTTCTGCGTCCACATCACCTGCGAGTACAGCCGCGAGCCCAGTGACTGCTCGGTGACCGCCGCCTCCGCGTACGCCCAATCATGGTTGCTGCCGGGCAGTCCCAAGGCCTCCGCGGCCGCCGCAGTGAACAGCAGATGGCCCTTGGTGCTGCCGTGCACCCGGTCGGTGCTCCAGTTCTCCGGATCGATCATCGAGTCGGCGTTGTACAGATCGATGAGCCGAAAGCCGTGCCGGTCGGCCGCGGCGCGGATGACGTCGTTGATACGCAGCACCCGAGCCACCAGGATCCGGCCTGCGGGCAGTACCCGCGCCAGGTTGGGGAACGTCGTCGTCACCACCGTGGCGCCGGTCAACGCCAGCCGGTTGTGCAGGGTGTCGAGATCGAGCAGCGCCTGATCGAACTTGCGGCCCGGCCGCGTCACGTCGTTCATGCCCACGCACATCGTCACCACGTCGGGCCGCATGGCCACGGCTTCGGGCAGCTGCCCTTCCAGCACGTCGCGGATCCGTTTTCCGCGGACGGCGAGGTTGGCGTACTCGATCCCCGGGGAGTACGAGTCGAGCAGCCAGGCCAGCCGATCGGCGAAACCGATGAGGGTGCCGGTGTCATCGGTATCCCAGAGGCCCTCGCTCTGGCTGTCGCCCAACGCGACATACCGGGAGTAGTGGATGTCAACCACGGTGGTGACTGTAGTGCGCCGCCGACCGGATTCGTCCACGGCACACCACACATGCACCGAACCAGATGGGCTTCCGGCGCTGGTCAGCGGGATTTGTCACGCCCGGTGCGAAAGATGGACGCCGAGCGGTGGCGCCGCATTCATCGTGTGTTCACGGCCCTTGTGGGCGATGTCACGGACGCGGTCAAAGCCCTAGCCCCAGCCAGGCCAGGTTGATCGGCAGGGCGCCGACATTGAGCTGGTCGAGCACGTCTTCCAGCCGGGCGCGCGCCAGGTCCATCCGCCATTCCGGGAGTGTCCCGGACACGAGCACCAACCCGGGGGCGAACTCGATACCGGTGATCCGCAGGCCATGGCCGAGGTCGGGCAACCGGACCGGATAGGCGGGCGTGCGGGCGGGCAGCATGAGGCGCCGGCCGCGGCGCTCGATCGTGCGCGGGCGCAGCCACAGGGTGGTGCCGTCGAGTCGGGTCTGCACTTCCAGATGCCCCGCCCCGGGGCGTCCGGCCCACTGCAGGCGTGCGACGCCGTCGTCGCCGACCTGACCTGCCAGCCGCGGTGCCGCCCAGCGGAACAGGGCGTCGAGCGTATCGGCGGGCACCTCCACGGTGAGGTCGACCGGCGCGGCCACCAGCACCGGTGGGACGGTGGGCCGGACGTGCACGTTGTGCGCGCGCACCGTCGCCCGCTCGAAACGTCCCTGCGGCCAGTGGACGTCACGCGCGACGATCCGTACATCGCTGAGCTGCCCCACCGACAGTGCGCGCACGTCCAGCTGCGAATCCAGGTCGGTGACGGTGAGCCGCAGCTCCCCGGATTCCAGCGGGACCCGCAAGGGTCGGCGCAGCACCAGCCGGCGCACCGTTGTGAACAACGTGCGGTACGCGGTCTCGGCGCCGCTCACCGGTGCCGCGGTGGCGGTCGACCACAGTGCACCGAGCAGGTCGAGCGCGCGCGTCGTCACCCCTGCCACAAGTCAGCATTCTTCCACCGGTCCCTACAGTGAAGCGATGCCCCGACAGAGTGCCGGTCTGCTGGTCTATCGCAGTAGCGAAGGTGTCCTCGAGGTGCTGCTGGGGCATCCGGGCGGCCCGTTCTGGGCACGAAAGGACGACGGCGCGTGGTCGATTCCGAAAGGGGAGTACGTCGAGGGCGAGGAACCCTTGGCCGCAGCGCTCCGCGAATTCGGTGAGGAGGTCGGTATCGCGGCGCCGACGGGCCCGTACCTCGGCCTCGCCCCGTTGAAGCAGCCCGGCGGCAAGATCGTCACCGCGTTCGCCGTCGAGGGCGACGTGGATGTCAGGCAAGCGGTGAGCAACATATTCACGCTGGAATGGCCGCGCGGGTCGGGGAAGTTCAAGGAGTACCCGGAGCTGGACCGGGTCGCTTGGTTCGACCTGCCCACGGCGCACCTGAAGATCCTGAAAGGTCAACGGCCGCTGCTGGATTGGTTGGTCGAGACGCTGGCCGCTACCTGAACGAACCCGCGCCGCCGTCGAGCATGATGGTCTGGCCCGTGACGTACGCGGCATCGTCCCCGATCAGGAACGCCACGGCCGGCCCGATATCGGCGGCCGGATCGCCGATCCGCTTGAGCGCGGTCGTCTTGACCACCTGCTGATAGCGCTTCGGGTCCAGATCGCGGAGCACCGTCAACCCGTCCGTCTCGGCAAGCGGGCAGACGACGTTGACCCGGATGCCGTCCCGGCCCCATTCCAGCGCAGCCACTTTGGACATTCCGCGGATCGCCTCTTTGGCTCCGGCGTAGGCCCCGAAGTTCCGTTCACCCGCGGTACCGGCGGCCGACCCGATATTGACGATCGCGCCCCCACCCGCCGCGACGAGCAGCGGATGAACCGCCTGCATGAGTGCGAACGTGACACGTGGTCCGGTGTCATAGACCAGGTCGTAGTCGGCCCCGCTGATGTCGCCGAAGGGCTTAGGTTCGTTGCACGCCACGGCATTGTTCACGAGGGCGTGCACTGTCCCGAAGGTGTGCACGGCGGAGTCGACGATCCGTCGTGGGGTGTCCGGGTCGCGGAGGTCGGCGACCAGCGAATGAGGTTGGAAGCCGGCCTCTTCGAACTCTGCCGTGGTGGCCGTCAGGACATCGTCGAGGATGTCGGTGAGAAGCACCGATGCCCCGCGCTGCAGTAGGGCGGTGGCGATGCCCTTCCCGACACCGCGCGCCGCACCGGTGACGATCGCGACGCGACCCTCCAGCGAACGGGAATGCGAGTAGGTAGACCGGTTCTCGGGAGTCACGACCGTGACGGTAACCGGCGTCAGGCCCCGGGGACCGACATTCCGGGCTGCGGGCCGACCGGCGTCGGGGTGACCGTCGTGACGCCGTTGGCGCCGACGTTCGGGCCACCGGGCACGCCGCCGGGGGTGCCGCCGCCACGGGACGGGGTGGACGCCTGCGCGTCCTGGTAGGCCTTCTCGGTGCAGTTGAGCTCGAGGATCATCTTCCCGGCGGAGGTGGCCTTCTGCCCGCTGACGATGCACTGCGCCTGCGGCACGTCGCTGCCGACCGACCCGCCGAAGCTGGACCGCACGCCCTGGCTCTTCAGAATGGCCACGGCCTTGCCGTACGGTTCGCCGACCACGCTGTAGGGGTTCGAACCGTTGGCGGGATCCGAACTCGCCACGCCCGCGCCGACCAGGGTGGCCGATGCCGCAGCGGTGAGCATGGCGAACCCGCCGATGCCGAGAACAAGCTTCTTCACGTGACCTCCGAGATATCGCGGTGCGTTGCGAAGATATCGCAGTCAAGCACCCTGAGAAACTTCAGTCACGGGTTCATCGTCCGCACCTGCGCTTTCATTACTTCTGCCAGCGCAGCCGCCCTCGGATCGGTGAACACCTCCTCCAACAGCAGCCGAGTGCCGTCAGGACCGGCCAGCGGGACCCGCCAGTTCGGGTACTCATCGGTGGTTCCCGGCTGGTTCTGGGTGCGGACGTCACCGACCGCGTCGGGCAGCGCCAGCGCCAGCAGCCGCGACGGGGTGCGGCCCAGATAGGCGTAGAGCCCGCGGATGATCTCGTCCGTGTCGGGATCCGTGCCGACCAGCCCGAGCCGCTGCAACGCCGCGAGCCAGGCGGCCTGTTCGGCCAGGTCGTCGGCCAGTTCGTCCTGTACCGGCCGGGTCAACAGGCCCAGTTCGTCGCGCAGCCGGACGTGTTCACCGGCCAGATAACCGGCCGTCGGCGGCAGATCGTGCGTTGTCACCGACGCCAGGCAGTATTCGCGCCAGCGGCCCGCCGGCAGCGGCGGCGAACCGTCCGCGTCCCGGTCCAGTTCGAACCACAGGATCGACGTCCCGAACAGCCCGCGTTCGCGCAGGTAGTCGCGCACCCACGGCTCGACGGTGCCCAGGTCTTCACCGACCACCACCGCGCCGGCCCGTTGCGCCTCCAGCGCCACGATGCCGATCATCGCCTCGTGGTTGTAGCGCACATAGGTACCTTCGGTCGGTGCGGCGCCCTGGGGAATCCACCACAGCCGGAACAGCCCGATGATGTGGTCGATCCGCACGCCGCCCGCATGCCGCAGCACGGCGTTGACCAGCGCGCGGAACGGGGCGTAACCCGCCCGCTCCAGCTGATCCGGTCCCCACGGCGGCTGCGACCAGTCCTGTCCCAGCTGATTGAACTCGTCCGGCGGTGCACCCGCGGTGACGCCGAGGGCCAGCACGTCCTGCAGGGCCCAGGCGTCGGCGCCGTTGGGATCCACCCCGACGGCCAGGTCGTGCATGATTCCCAGCGCCATCCCGGCCTGTTCGGCGGTGGCCTGTGCGGCGGTCAGCTGATCGTCGAGCAGCCATTGCAGCCAGCGGTGGAAATCGACCTCGGACGCATGCGCGGCGGCGAACTCGGCCACCGCAGGATTTTCGGGATGTTGCAGCGGCTCGGGCCAGCCGTGCCAGTCGGCGCCGTACTGCTCGGCCAGGGCGCACCACGTCGCGAAATCATCGAGGCTGCGACCCTGCCTGGCCGCATATGCCGCGTAAGCCAACTCCCGTCCTGCCGACCGCTTGACCCTGTGCAGCTGGCCGAGCGCGGCCCGCTTCACCTTCCACGCGGCGTCACGGTCGATGCGCTTCTTCCGGCGGGCCCGAGAGGCCAACTCGGCGCGGGCCTTACCCAGCGGTGCGCGCTTACGCAGGAACGCGTACTCGGGGATGGCCTCGATGCGCAGATAGATGGGATTCACGAAGCGCCGCGACGTGGGCAGGTAGGGCGACGGTTCCATCGGCGCCACCGGCGCCGCGGCATGCAACGGGTTCACCAGGATGAAGCCGGCGCCGTGAGTAGCGGCTGACCACACCGCGAGATCGGTCAGATCCGTCAGATCGCCGATTCCCCACGAATTCTCCGACGTCACGCTGTACAGCTGGGTGGCCAGGCCCCAGTGGCGTCCCGGCGGCGGAGTGAGCGCGGCGGGGGAGACGATGAGCAGCGTGCTGGTGTCGGTGCTGCCGGTCTGCGCGTGCAACCGGTGATATCCCGGTGGCAGATCCGCGGGCAGCTCGAAGGTGGCTTCGCCGACCAGCCGGCCGTCCAGATCGTATGGTGCCCTGTTGTTTTCGAGCTGACGCAGGCCGGTGCGCACCGATCCGTCCTCCAGCCGCAGCCACAGCCCGACGGGTTCACCGTGGGTGACGTGCACCCAGAACGACGACGTGGTGCCCGCCTGGCCGACCACCGTCGGCGGCAACGCCCGTGCCCAATACTCACGGTCGTGCGCCCGCAGCGCGGCTTGGCACTCGTCGTCCGTGCCGGCAGGCACGCCCAGCGCGGCAAGCACCGAGATCAACGTCGATTCCGGCACCGGCACCCGCCGCCCGGTCCAGTCCAGAAATTCCGTCGACACCTTGTAGCGCTCTGCCAGGACGGCAAGCTCAGTCATACGGGCAATCTTGCCGGAATCCGGCCCCGCCGTCGCGGGCCGGCGGGTCCGCCCAGGTAAGGCCCCGTATCGTCGGCGATCGTGGATCCGGCAGGAACAGTGCGGCGCGCCAGGGTGGCCGTCGCCGCACTCTTCTTGATCAACGGCGCCACCTTCGCCAACCTGCTGCCGCGTTTCCCTGAGCTCAAGGCCGATCTGGCGCTGAGCAATTCGGCCTACGGCGTGATGGTGGCGGCGTTTCCCGGCGGCGCGCTGGTCGCCGGGCTGGCCGCCGGCGCGGTGATCCGCCGGTACGGGTCGGCCCGCGTCGCCGTGCTCGCCTCGGTGGCGCTCGCCTGCCTGATCGGGCTGGCCGGGCAGGCGCCGACCGCAGCCCTGGTGTCGGTGGCGTTGTTCGCGGGCGGCTGTTGTGACGCCCTGGCCGACGTGGGGCAGAACTCCCACGGGCTGTGGGTGCAACGTCGGCACGGGCGGTCGATCATCAATTCGTTGCACGCGGTCTGGGCCGCCGGCGCGGTGCTGGGCGGATTGCTCGGTGCCGGGTCGCTGGCGATCGGCATGAGTCGCGCGACGCATCTGGGACTGTCGGCCCTCGTGTTCGCCGCGGTGGCGTTGAGCGTGTGGCCGTTCCTGCTCGCCGGCGCCGAACACGACGAGCACGCCGGGGCCCGCGCCGATGACGGGGTGCGGGCCGGCCCCGCGGTGTACGGCGTGCTGAGTGCACTGGTGGCGCTGGCCATCGCAGGCGCTGTCGTAGAGGATGCCGGAAGCTCTTGGGCGGCACTGTATCTCCGTCACCTCGGGGCATCGGAGGTGACCGCGGTGTCCGGATATCTCGCGCTGGCCGGTGCGATGTTCGTCGGCCGATTGCTCGGTGACCGCCTGGTGGACCGGTTCGGCGAGCGCGCCGTGGTGCGCGGCGGCGGGGTGATCGTGGCGGCGGGGATGGGTGCCGCGCTGGCTTACCCGTCCGTGGTGACCAGCGTCGCCGGATTCGCGGCGGCCGGTTTGGGGATGGCCACCGCGGTGCCCGCGGCCATGCACGCCGCCGACCGCCTACCGGGGCTGCGGCCAGGCACCGGGCTGACCGTGATCGCCTGGTTGATGCGGGTCGGTTTCGTGGCCGCGCCTCCGGTGGTCGGGATGATCGCCGATGCCGCCGGCCTGCGGGTGGGTCTGCTGCTGGTGCCGGTGGCCGGCCTGATCGCGGTGGTGACAGCGAGTGCGCTCAGTGCGCGACAGCACCCAGTTCGATCGTCAGCACCCCGGCCATGATGAGCGCGATACCCATGCCCATCCGCCAGTTCAACGGATCCCGGAACAGCACCCGCGCGACGACGGCCACCAGCGCCACGCCGCACGCCGTCCATACGCCGTAGGCCACACCCACCGGCATGCCCAGCTTCAGCGTGAGCCACAGCAGGGAGAACGACACCACATAGCCCGTGATGACCGGCAGCAGCCAGACCTTGCGCCGAAAACCGTCCGAGGCGCGAAGCGCCAGGGTGGCCAGGACCTCGACGCCGATGGCGCCCGCCAGCGCCCACCACATCATGTCGAAGGCCCTGTGTGTGAACCGAATTCGACCAGCAGCACACCGGCGATGATCAGCGCGATGCCGACCACCACGACCCAGCTGAGCGCCTCGCCGAAGATCGCGGCGGCCGCGGTCGCCGTCACGGCGGTTCCGATGGCACCCCAGATGCCGTAGGCGACGCCGACGGGCATCCCCGCCCGCAGCACCGCCGCCAGGAAAATGAAGGAGCCGACGTATCCGGTCACCACCACGACCAGCCAGGCGGCGTGATCCTGGGAGGCGCGCAGGGACAGCGTGGCTGCGACCTCACTGCCGATCGCGCAGCCGAGGAGTAACCATTTGTGCACGCAGATACGTTATCCGGCCAGGACGTGGACGGGGGATCCCGGGTCTCGCCCGATCAGAGCACCAGCCCCAGCCGCGGCGGCCGGGTGCCGCGCAAGGTGTGGTTGCCCAGGTGCACGTACTTCCACCGGGCCGGGTCGTGCAGCGAATGGGTGCGCACGTTGCGCCAGTGCCGGTCCAGGTTCGCCTCGCCGTCGGTGCCCGAGGTGCCGGTCAATTCGAAGATGCCACTCGCGATCTCGACGGCGAACTCCTGCGCCAGGGCCTTGGCGGCGGCCACCTTGAGCGACGCGGCGGCCGCGGTGTCCCGGGACAGTTCGGTCTGCGCCTGCCCCTCGTCGACGACGGCCGCGCCCGCCGCCAGCAGTGCCTCCAAGGCGTAGAGGCGCGCCGTCAGCTCACCGAACCGCCGCACCAGATGGGGCTCCTGGTCGGCACGCTCGATACCGGCGTCCAGCGCCTCCTTCCATGGCCGGGATGTGGTGCGCACGAACTGGGCGCCGTCTTCGAGTGCGGCGCGGGCGATTCCGATGTCGATGGCGGCATGCAGCGCCTGGTCATAGGCGCCCAACACGGTCGGCGGGCCGTCGACGGGGTGCGGCGGGGCGCCCTCCTCGATGACCAGGTCGCCGTCGACGATGACGCCCTCGAGCCGGATTTCGCCGCTGGCCGTCCCGCGCTGACCGAAGGCCGACCACTTCTCCAGGTTGAGGGTCACACCGTCCTGATCCGGCCGGATGAACACGGTCGCCGTCTCCCCGTCACTTCCGGCTACACCGGCCGCGACCGCTATCCACGTCGCGCCCAGCGCGCCGGTCGCGTAGTACTTGGTGCCGTTGAGTTCCCATGTGCCGTCGTCCCGGCGGCGCACCGTGGTGTTGCGGTGCAACGCCGACGCCGTGCCGCGTTCGGCGGTGGCGTTGCCGAGCTGGCCGCCTGCCAGGATGGCGCCGTAAATCCGGGCGGCCTGCGGCGCATCGGCATCCAGCGCGGAAATCGCTTGGGAGACAACGAAATGTGCCAGCAGCAGCTGACCGAGCGCACCGTCGCCGCGGGACAACCGGCGCAGCACCTCGACCTGCACCGACGCCGCGAACCCGGGCCCGCCGTGTTTGGCGGGCACGGGCACCGCCAGCAGGCCGGCCTCGGACACCGCCCGCAGCTGCGGCAGCAGCGACGTCCCGGCCCGTTCGCGCTCGGCACTGCCCACCGCGATCGCGGAGGCGACCGCGTCGGCGGCGGCCAGCGCGGCCTCGGGGGAGTCCAGGACGGGGATCGGGGTGATCGTCTCAGCGATATCAACAGCCATGAGCGGCGAGATTAGAAGCTGTGTGACGGCTCCGACAGGGTTGCACCCAGGGCGAATGAATCTCTATCGGAACGCGTTCCCTGCGGACGCCGGTAGCGTGGGATGGCTGAGCACTCGAGCGAGGGAGGCGCGTGTGATCCCGGATACCGACACCATCACCGGATACGGACCGGTCCGAGGGAGCGACGACGGCATCGTCCGGCAATGGCTGGGCATCCGCTACGCGGCACCCCCGGTCGGCGATCTGCGCTGGCGCGCGCCGCAGCCGCCGCAGCGCTGGACCGAACCCGCCGACGCGACCCGCTTCGGCCCCGTCTGCCCGCAGCAGACAGATCCACACATCCCGATGGACCTGGGCGCCCCGCAGGGCGGGGACTGCCTGACGCTGAACGTGTGGGCGCCGTCGACATCCGGGGGACCCAAACCGGTGATGGTGTGGGTGCACGGCGGGGCCTACGCGCTCGGCTCGTCGGCGCAGCCGCTCTACCGTGGCCGCGAACTCGCGGTGGGCGGTGACGTCGTCGTGGTCACCATGAACTACCGGGTGGGTGCACTCGGATTCCTCGACCTGTCGTCCTTCGGGTCCGGTTTCGAAACCAATATCGGTGTGCGCGATGTACTTTCGGCGCTGAACTGGGTGCAGGACAATATCGCCGCGTTCGGTGGCGACCCCGGCAATGTCACGCTGTTCGGGGAATCCGCCGGTGCGGGCATCCTCACCACGCTGATGGCCAGCCCGCCCGCCGCGGGACTGTTCCACCGGGCCATCGCGCAGAGCGCCCCCGTCACCTCCGTGTATGACCGCGACCGCGCCCGCCGGATCGCCGAGCAGTTCCTCGACCGGCTGGGCGTGCATCCCGGGGAGACCCACCGGCTGCGCGACACCCCCGTCGAGAGCATCATCGCCGCCTCGAAACACCTCTACGACGAGGTGCCGCGCCGTTTTCCCGGCACGCTGGCGTTCGTCCCGATCGTCGACGGTGATCTGGTGCCGGACTACCCGGTGCAGGCCGCTCGCGCGGGCCGCACCCACCCGGTGCCACTGATCATCGGCACCAACCGGCACGAGGCCGCGCTGTTCCGCTGGATGCGGTCTCCGTTGATGCCGATCGCGCCCCAGACGCTGCGGGACATGTTCGCCGCGATCGCCACCGAGCAGCCGGGCCTGCAGATCCCCACCGAGGCCGAGATCACCGCCGTCTACCGCGGTCGCGGCCGGAAACCGGCACTCGGGGTCGCGCGCGACGTCGGGTTCCGGATGCCGTCCATCTGGTTCGCCGAGGGCCACAGCGCCGTCGCGCCGGTGCACATGTACCGCTTCGACTGGGCCACCCCGATGCTCAAGCTGCTACGGCTGGATGCCGCCCACGCCACCGAATTGCCCTACGTCTGGGGCAATCTGGTGATGGGACCGAAGGACCCGACGTTCAAACTCGGCGGGCTGGCGGCCGGTGCGGCCGTATCGGAACGGGTGCGCACACGCTGGACCCGGTTCGCGGCCGACGGCGACCCGGGCGCGGGCCCGGGCACGCCGATGTGGCCGGCGTACCGCCCCGACGAGCGCGCCACCCTGATCATCGGCCGCGACGATTCGGTGGTGGCCGATCCGGACCGGGCGCAGCGCCTGACCTGGGGAAGCGACGTTCTGAGCTTCCGCTGAACGTGCCGGTTTAGGCTGAGCGGCATGGATGGACTCCGGGCGTTGCTGGACGCGCTGCCACCGCAGATGCGTGACCCGGTGCTGTTCGCCGTCCCGTTCTTCCTGCTGCTGCTCGTGCTGGAGTGGACGGCCGCGCGCAAACTGGACGCCCTGACCACAGCGGCTTCGGATGATCGGCCGCAGTCCGGGGCCTACCTGCGCCGGGACGCCTGGGCCAGCGTGTGGATGGGGCTGGTGTCGGTGGCGACCACCGCCGCCTGGAAACTGCTGGCGCTGTTCGGGTATGCCGCCATCTACGCCTACGCGGCGCCGTGGCAGCTGCCCGCGACCCAGTGGTACACCTGGGTGATCGCGCTGGTCGGCGTCGACCTGCTGTTCTACACCTATCACCGGATCGCGCACCGGGTGCGGTTGATCTGGGCGACCCATCAAGCACACCACTCCAGCCAGTACTTCAACTTCGCCACCGCGCTGCGCCAGAAATGGAACAACAGCGGCGAGATCCTGATGTGGATCCCGTTGCCGCTGTTGGGAGTTCCGCCGTGGATGGTATTCGCCAGCTTCTCGGTGAACCTCGTCTACCAGTTCTGGGTGCACACCGAACGCATCGACAAGCTCTGGCGGCCTGTCGAATTCGTGTTCAACACCCCGTCGCACCACCGGGTGCACCACGGCATGGACCAGCAGTACCTGGACAAGAACTACGGCGGCATCTTCATCGTGTGGGACCGGCTGTTCGGCAGCTACGCCGACGAGGAGTTCCGCCCGCACTACGGCCTGACCAAGCAGGTGGACACCTACAACATCTGGACCCTGCAGACCCACGAGTATGTCGCCATCGCCCGTGACGTCCGGTCGGCGCGGCGCTGGCGGGACCGGCTCGGTTACGCGTTCGGGCCACCGGGCTGGGCACCCAGTGCCGCCGTCGTTTCGCAGAAGTAGCGCGTTTTGCAGAAGTAGCGGCGCAGGCACACAACTGTCGGCCAGGATGGGCCCATGGATGTCAAAGAAGTCCTGCTTCCCGGCGTCGGGCTGCGCTTCGAATTCGACACCCGCACGGGGGACCGGATCGGCGTGGTGGCCCGGCGCACCGGCGACTTCGAACTCGTGGTGTACCCGAAAGAGGATCCCGACCAGGCCAGGGAGGTGTTCCGGCTCACCGACGAGGAAGCCGAGGCGCTGGGCCAGATCCTCGGCGCCCCCCGAATCGCCGAACGCTTCGCCGACCTGACCCGGGAGGTGCCCGGCCTGAACGCCGGCCAGGTGCACATCCGCGACGGCAGCCCGTTCGTCGACCGGCCGCTGGGGGACACCCGGGCCCGCACCCGCACCGGCGCGTCGATCGTCGCGATCGTGCGCGACGAGGAGGTGCTGGCCTCTCCGGGGCCGGCCGAACCGCTGCGGGCCGGCGACGTGCTGGTGGTGATCGGCACCGAGGACGGGCTCACCGGCGTCGAGAACATCGTCGCCAAAGGCTGAAGCCGTGCAGGTGTCGGCGGCGCTTCTGTTGGAGCTCGGCATCATTCTGGCCGTGCTCACGGTGCTCGGTACGGCCGCCCGCCGCTTCGCGCTGTCGCCGATCCCGCTGTACCTGGCCGCGGGCCTGGCCCTCGGCGACGGCGGGGTGGCCCACATCCCGGCCGCCAACGACTTCGTCAAGACCGGCGCGACGATCGGTGTGGTGCTGCTGTTGCTCACCCTGGGCCTGGAGTTCTCCATCGGGGAGTTCGCCGCCAGCCTGCGTCGCCACCTGCCCTCGGCGTGGGTGGACCTGATCCTCAACGCCGTCCCCGGCGCGATCGCCGGCTGGCTGCTGGGCCTGGACGGTGTCGGCATCCTGGCGCTCGCCGGGGTCACCTACATCTCGTCGTCGGGGGTGATCGCGCGCCTGCTCGACGACCTGCGCCGCCTGGGTAACCGCGAGACCCCGGCGGTGCTGTCCATCCTGGTGCTGGAGGACTTCGCGATGGCGGCCTACCTGCCGCTGCTGGCCGTGCTGGCGGCGGGCGGCACCTGGGTGCACGCCGTGTTCGGCATGGGTATCGCCGTCTCGGCGCTGGTGCTGGCGTTCGTCGCGTCCTACCGCTGGGGCCATCTGGTGGGCCGAATGGTCGCCCACCCCGACAACGAGCAGCTGCTGTTGCGGATCATGGCGCTGACGCTGATCGTGGCGGCACTCGCCGAGTTCATCCATGCGTCCGCGGCGGTCGGAGCGTTCCTGGTCGGGCTGACCCTGACCGGGGAGGCCGCCCATCGGGCCCGCACCGTGCTGACTCCGCTGCGAGATCTGTTCGCCGCCATCTTCTTTCTGGCCATCGGCCTGTCGGTGAACCCGAGCGACCTGGTCCCGATGCTGCCCGCCGCGCTGGCGCTGGCCGTCGTCACCGCCGGCACCAAGGTGGCAACCGGCATGTTCGCGGCCCGCCGCGACGACGTGGCCCGCCCCGGTCAGTTGCGCGCGGGCACCGCGTTGATCGTGCGCGGTGAGTTCTCGCTCGTCATCATCGGCCTGGTCGGCGCGACGCTGCCCGCGGTCGAGTCCATCGCCACCCCGTACGTGTTCATCCTGGCGATCGTCGGACCGGTGTTGACGCGGTTCGCGGGCGGCCGCCGTAGTGTGACGGGGTGAAGACCGCTTTCGATGCGCATGTCGATCCAGATCTGGTCGCGCGGTCCCTGTCCGCCAGCGCATTCGGGTCGATGTGGCTCGATCTCGCGCGACCACAGCACCCGCCGTTGGCCGGACCGGTCAGCTGCGATCTGCTGATCGTCGGCGGTGGCTATACGGGGTTGTGGGCGGCCGTGCACGCCGCCCMGCGCAACCCGGGACAGCGCATCATGCTGATCGAAGCGGAGCGGATCGGCTGGGCCGCCTCGGGCCGCAACGGCGGCTTCGTCGATGCGAGCCTGACGCACGGTCACGACAACGGAAAGTCCCGCTGGCCCAGCGATATAGACCAACTCGACGCCCTGGGCATGGCGAACCTGGACGGGATGGCCGCCGACATCGAACGACTCGGTCTCGAGGTGGAATGGGAACGCACCGGGATGTTGACGGTGGCCACCGAACCCCATCAGGTGGCCGGCCTGGCCGAAGCGGACCAGGGCACCTTCCTGGACCAGCAGCAGGTACGTGCGGAGGTGGCCTCGCCGACGTATCTGGCCGGGCTCTACCAGGCCGGCAGCGTCGCGATCGTGCATCCGGCCAAATTGGCGCTGGAGCTGGCGCGTGCGGCAGCCGACGAAGGGGTGGCCATCCATGAGCACACCAGGGCCTTGTCCCTGGAGGCGTCGGGGGCCGGCCTTCGGGTCGACACCGGCGCCGCGGTCCTCACCGCGCAGCGGGTGCTGTTGGCCACCAACGTGTTTCGTAGCCTGCTGCGGCGCAACCGGTCCTACACGGTGCCGGTCTATGACTACGTGCTGGCGACCGAGCCGCTCAGCGCGGCTCAGCTGGACCGGATCGGTTGGCGCAACCGGCAGGGAATCGGCGACTGCGCCAACCAGTTTCACTACTATCGGCTCTCCGCGGACAACCGCATCGTGTGGGGCGGCTATGACGCCGTCTACCACTTCGGTCGCCGGGTGGACCCGGCCTACGAGGACCGGCCGCAGACCTACCGGCGGCTGGCCGAGCACTTCTTCCTGACCTTCCCGCAGCTCGACGACGTCCGGTTCACGCACCGCTGGGCAGGCGCGATCGATACCAACACCAGGTTCTGTGCGCACTGGGGCACCGCGTACGGCGACCGGGTCGCCTACGTCAACGGATACACCGGTCTGGGCGTGGCTGCGGCTCGATTCGGCGCCGACGTGTGCCTGGATCTGCTCGACGGAAAGCCCACGCCGCGAACGGAATTGGACATGGTACGGCGTAAGCCGCTGCCGTTCCCGCCCGAGCCGATGGCGAGCGTCGGCATCCAGGCGACCCGCTGGTCGCTGGACCGCGCCGACCACTCGGCGGGCCGTCGCAATGTGCTGCTGCGCACCCTGGATCGGCTGGGCCTGGGGTTCGATTCCTGAGCGCTCACGAAAGTTCGCCAAGTGTTCTGTTTATTGAGAGCGCAACCGCCCCGCGGGCAAAGATTCATCAGTAGGCTCGGCTGCGTCAACTGTCCAGATGAGGGGAGAACGCCATGGGAGACAGACTCCACAAGGGTGAGAAGTTGGAGCAGGGCCAGTCGTTGACGTCCAGCAACGGCGCCTACCGGGCGACACTGCAGGATGACGGCAACTTCGTACTCTACAGCGGAGACACCGCCGTGTGGTCCACCGAGACCAACGGACAGGACGTGGTTCGCGCCGAGGTCCAGGACGACGGCAACTTCGTGCTGTACACCCCGGACAAGCCGGTCTGGCACACCGACACCAAGGGCGCCAAGGATGTGCGACTGATCCTGCAGGACGACCGCAACCTGGTGCTGTACGGCTTCGACGGAGTCGCGTGGTCCTCGGGTACCGACACCGACGAGGCGCCGCCCGCCCCGCCGGTCGTCGAGGAAGCTCCGGCCGCCGAGCCCGAGGTCGAACTCGCTGCTGCGGAAGCCCCGGCTCCCGAGGCGCCGGTTCCGGCCCCGGAACCCGTGCCTGCGCCGCCCGCGCCGCGCACCTACACGGTCGTGTCCGGTGACACGCTGTGGGCGATCTCGGAGAAGTTCTACGGTGACGGCAATCAGTACCAGCGGATCGCCGACGCGAGCGGGGTGCCGAACCCCGATCTGATCCACCCGGGTCAGGTTCTGACGATTCCGTAATTCTCTTCGCGACACACCGGCCCGGATTGTTGAATCCGGGCCGGTGTTGTTGTAACGGGATCGGTCTGTTACCCGATCTACACCTCAGCATCCCGGTAGCGTCGGTGTTACCGAGGATGGAGGGATCGGGAGGACTTCATGCGTGCACGTCCGTTGGGCATCCTCGTTGGTGCTTTGATTGCTGGGCCGGCCATGCTGACCGCCGGGGCTGCCGGGGCGAATCCCGTGGCCCCCAGTCCGGCGATTCCCAGCCCCGGGCCGACCGTCTATCCCGGCATGGAGATCCGGCAGGGTTCGACGATGTGCACGCTCGGTTATGTGGACATGGCGTCGCGGTCCGCGCTGACGGCCGGTCACTGCCGCGCTGACGGCCCGGTCACCGACCGGGACGGCAACGTCATCGGCGTGGTGACGATGTCGAGGGACAACACCCCGGACGGCACGACCATCACCGCCGACTACCAGATCACCGACTGGGAGGCCATCGCGCTGGCGCCCGACGTCCAGATGGTCGACGTGTTGCCGGGCGGCCGCACCTTGGTCTCGGATCCGGCCCTGGCCGTGCAGAAGGCCGGCCAGACGGTCTGCCACTTCGGCGTGGTCACCGGCGAGACCTGCGGCACGATCGACTCCGTGAACAACGGTTGGTTCACCATGACCAACGGCATCTTCAGTCAGAAGGGCGATTCCGGCGGGCCGGTGTACGTGCCGACCGCCGACGGCCGGGCCGCGATCATCGGCCTGTTCAACAGCACCTGGGGTCAATTGCCCGCGGCCGTCTCGTTCCAGTCGACCGGCCAGCAGATCATCGACGCGGCCTCGATTCAGCCGACCAACTCGAACACCGGGATCGAAACGGTCTTCACCCGTAGCTCTGCGTCGGTGGACTCCGGCGTCAAACCGCCGATGTGATTCTTGACCTCCCAGAACCAGCGGTCCAGGTAGCGCCGGACCAGTTCGGGTTTGGCGCTGTCGGCCACCTCGACGGCCTGTACCTGGCGCCGGTGCCACCGCGGTCCCACCTGCACCGCTCCGTCGGCCCGCGCATTGCGTGCCCACTGGGTGTTGCCCCGCGGTGAGACGAGGTAGTCGCGCCCGTCGACGGTGAGGACGTTGACGACCACCCCGTGCCACTGACCGGTGCGCCTGCCGCGGACCCGAAGTGCGCGGGTGCCCGCGATGCTGATACCCAGCTCGGCCAGGTGGCGGAACACCTCGTTGGCGGCTTTGGCGACGCGGTTCGGTTCGTCGTAGCGAGTGCTCATGGAGTTCCCCTTAGTAGATGCGAGAGCGGTGCTCTTGCTTTCACCATGCCACCCCGCGCGAGGTAAATCAAGAGCGGTGATCTCGTTTCGTGTCAGACTGGACCGATGGGCAAGCGACAGGATGCGCGCGACCGCATCGAAGCCGAGATCATCGAGATCGGCAGGCGGCACCTCACCATCGACGGCGCGGCCGGCTTGTCGGTGCGGGCCATCGCGCGCGACCTGGGCATGGTGTCCTCGGCGGTCTACCGGTACGTCGCCAGCCGCGACGATCTGCTGACCCTGCTGCTGGTGGACGCGTACGGCGAACTCGCCGACGCGGTGGACGCTGCTGATGCCGGTGGTCCGTGGCCCGATCGCGTGCTCGCGATGGCGCATGCGGCGCGGGCCTGGGCGGTCGATCAACCGGCACGGTGGGCGCTGCTCTACGGAAGTCCGGTGCCCGGGTACCGGGCGCCCGCCGAGATCACCGTCGGGCCCGGCACCCGGATGATCGTCTCGGTGCTCGCCGTGGTGGCCGACGGGATACTCACCGGTGCCATCCCGGACCCGAAAGATGCTCTGCCGCAATCCGTATCGCGCGACTTCCAGGCGCTTCGGGCCGAGTACGGCTTTCCCGGCGGAGACCGTGTGCTGCTCAAGTGTTTCCTGCTGTGGGCCACGCTGGTGGGCGCGATCGGCATGGAGGTGTTCGGCCAGTACGGTCCGGGCACGCTGACCGAGCCGAAGCTCGTGTTCGACGGCCAGATCCGGCTGGCGATCGACACCCTGAGGAAAAACTAGAACACGTTCTAGCCAGCGTGGCCGGGTGGGGATATCCTCACTTCGATGCTCAATCAGACACCTGTCCAGATTGCGTGGGTGACGCGCGATCTGGATGCCACCGAATCGATGCTCACGGCGCTGCTCGGTGCCCGCACCTGGGTTCGGATGCCGGGCGTCCCGTTCATCGACGGCTGCACCTACCGCGGCGCGCCGGCCGACTTTGTCGCCGACATCTCGCTGAGCTACGCCGGGGACACCCAGCTGGAGATCATCGTCCCGGTGCGCGGGGACAGCATCTACACGGAGTTCCTCGACATCGCCGGGCCCGGGCTGCACCACGTCTGCGTGGAAGCGGCCGACGCGGACGCGTACCAGGCCGCCCTGCGCGACGCCGAAGCCCGCGGCGCTCCGGTCGTGCAGCAGGGGGTGATGCCCGGCGGCATGCAGTTCGCCTACGTCAGCGCCCCTGTCGAAGGCGTCCCGTACATCGAGATCGCCCTCATTCCGCCAGACATCAAAGCCTTCTTCGATCACGTGAAACAGCAGCAGGAGAACAAAACATGACTGACAATCCCACCACCGTCGACGCCGGTTCGGTCACCGACTGGTCAGACGAATTCGACGTCGTGGTCGTCGGGTTCGGTATCGCGGGCGGCAGCGCGGCCGTCAGCGCCGCCGCGGCCGGCGCCCGGGTGCTGGTGCTCGAACGTGCCGCCGCAGCCGGTGGCACCACCTCGATGGCGGGCGGCCACTTCTACCTCGGCGGCGGCACCGCGGTGCAGCAGGCCACCGGGCACGACGACTCCGCCGAAGAGATGTACAAGTATCTGGTCGCGGTATCCCACGATCCGGAACTGGACAAGATCCGCGCCTACTGCGACGGCAGCGTCGAACACTTCACCTGGCTCGAAGCCCTCGGCTTTCAGTTCGAGCGCAGCTACTACCCGGGCAAGGTCGTGGTGCCGCCGGGTACCGAGGGTCTGTCCTACACCGGCAACGAGAAGGTGTGGCCGTTCAACGAGCAGGCCAAGCCGGCGCCGCGCGGGCATTCCGTCCCGGTTCCCGGTGAGCTGGGCGGCGCCGACATGGTGATCCAGTTGCTGCTCAAGCGGGCCGCCGAACTCGGCGTCGAGATCCGTTACGAGACAGGGGCAACCAACCTCGTCATCGACGACGGTGCCGTGGTCGGCGTGAGCTGGAAGAACTTCGCCGACACGGGCGCGGTCAAGGCGAAGGCCGTGATCATCGCCGCCGGCGGTTTCGCGATGAACCCCGAGATGGTCGCCGAGCACACACCCGCACTGGGTAAGAAGCGCAAGACCAAACACCACGGCGAGGTCGAGCCCTACATCCTGGGCAACCCGCACGACGACGGGCTCGGCATCCGGCTCGGGGTGTCCGCCGGCGGCGTCGCGAAGAACCTGGACGGGCTGTTCATCACCGCGGCCGCCTATCCGCCGGAGATCCTGCTGACCGGTGTCATCGTCAACAACCAGGGCGCCCGGTTCGTCGCCGAGGACTCCTACCATTCGCGCACCTCGGCGTTCGTGCTCAAGCAACCCGACCAGCAGGCCTACCTGATCGTGGACGAAGACCACATGCAGATGCCCGAGATGCCGTTGATCAAGTTCATCGACGGATATGAGACTGTCGCCGAAGTGGAAGAGGCGCTGGGCATTCCGGCCGGCAACCTGGCCGCGACGCTGGAGCGCTACAACGCCAACGCCGCCGACGGGGTGGACCCCGACTTCCACAAGCAGTCCGACTACATCGCCGCGCAGGACACCGGCCCGTTTGCGGCGTTCGACCTGTCACTCGGGGTCGCGATGTACTCCGGATTCACCATGGGCGGGCTGATCGTGTCACTGGACGGTGAGGTGCTGCGCGAGGACGGCGGCGCGGTGCCCGGTCTGTACGCCGCCGGGGCGTGCGCATCCAACATCGCTCAGGACGGCGAGAATTACGCCAGCGGAACGCAACTCGGCGAGGGGTCTTTCTTCGGTCGTAGGGCCGGGACGCATGCCGCGGCACGCTAGATCGGCGTCAACTCCCAGCGGCCCTCGCCGAGCAGTTCCAGGCGCAGGGCGTGGTGGCGGTCGACGCTGTCGCGGTGGCTGACGCTGACGACGATGGTGTCGGGCAGTCGCTCGCGCAACGTGCTGTACATCGCGAACTCCTGTCCGGCGTCCAGTGCCGAGGTGGCCTCGTCGAGGAACACCGCCTTCGGTTGGGCCAGCAGCACCCGCGCGAACGCGATGCGCTGCTGTTCGCCGGGGGAGAGTTCCTTGCCCCAGTCGGAGTCGTCGTCCAGCCGGGTCGCCAGGTGCCCCAGCGTCACGGCGCCCAGCGCCGCACGGATCGCGTCGTCGGTGAAGGCGCCTTCCTGGGCCGGATAGCTGACCACCGCGCGAAGGTCGCCGAGTGGAGCGTAGGGCAGCTGAGAGAGGAACATCGTCGCCGCCGGGTGGGCGACCGACCCCGACGCGTACGGCCACAACTGGGCCACGCTGCGCAGCAGCGTCGTCTTACCGGTGCCCGACGGGCCGGTGATGACCAGCGAGTCCCCGGGGCGCAGCCGCACGTCGAGATCGTCGACCAGCTGTACGCCGTACGGGGACCGCACCTCCACGCCGGTGATCTCGACGCCGCCGTCGGTTCTCGTCGTCGCTGCCAAACGCGGTAGCGCCCTTGCCTTTTCGTTCGCGGTGACCAGCCCGTCCAGCCGGATGATGGCGGCGCGGTAGCCGGCAAACGAGTCATAGACGGCGCGAAAGAAGCTCAGCGAACTCTGTACCGAACCGAAGGCGCCCGCTGACTGCGTGACATCGCCGAGGTTCAGCTCCCCGGCGAACAAGCGCGGCGCCTGCACGATCAACGGCAGCGGTGACACGATCTGGCTGACCGAACGGTTCCAGCCCATGAACGCGACACCGCGCAGCACCAGTCTGCGGTAGTTGACGATGATCCGGCCGAAGCGATCCGCCAGTGTCCGGCGCTCGGTGTCCTCACCGCGGTAGAGACTGACCGCCTCGGCGGCGTCGCGGATGCGCACCAGTGCGTAACGGAAGGCCGCGTTGGTCAACTCGTTGCGGAACGTCAGCCGGATGATCGGCTTGCCGATCCAGAAAGCCACCACCGTCGTCACCGCGACCCACAGCAAAGCCAGCCAGAACAGGGCCTTCGGGATCGTCACCCCGAAAATCGACAGCGGCCCCGCCAAGTTCCACAGGATCGGGGTGAAGGCCACCACGGACAGGATCGAGTTGACCGTGCCGAAGAAGAGCGTCTGTGACGTGCCGACCGTGAACGTGTTGGTCTCCGGTCCCGTGCCGGTGGTGAACACGTCGATGTCCTGCTGGATGCGCTGGTCCGGATTGTCGATGGGGACACCGCCGAACGCCGACACGAACCGGTTGCGGTAGTAGGCCCGATCGCCGAGCCAATCTCCGGTGAGGTGGTCGGTGAGCCACACCCGCCAGCGAATGATGAAGTGCTGCATCAGATACAGGTCCAGTACCGTGCGTGCGATATCGGCGACCAGCAGCCCGACGAAGATCAGGATCGATGTCCAGAACCCGTCGACACCCGAGTTCCGGACGGCCTCGTTCCCGGACCCGACACCCTCGAACGCGACCTGCAGCGCGTTGTACTGGTCGTTGGCGTAATAGCTGAACAGCACGTCCATCCGTACCGACACCATGACCGAGAACAGCAGTGCCCCCAGCAAGCCCCACACCGGAATGCTTTGACGGCCAACGAAATAGCCGCCGGTGATGTGCCAGAACTGGCGGCCCCACATGGTGAACCGGGCGAGGAACGCCAGCACCGCCACCGTGACCACCGCGCTGATCAGCCACGCCTTGGCGACCCACCACAACGAGGCCAGGATTTCGTTGCCCCAGTCCAGCGACTGGCTGAACATCTCCATGCCGGGAAGCTACCCGACCGGAGTCATCAGACGGGGGTGACTTCGTCTTCGACCGCGTCGTCGACGTCGCCGAGAGTCCAGCGTCCCCCGCCGAGCAGGTGCAGGTGCTTCTCGTGGTGCTGGCCCACGGTGCTGCGGTGGGTGACGCTGACCAGAATGGTCTCGGGCAGTTCCTTGCGGACCAGGTCGTACATCGTGTACTCCAGGCCCTCGTCGAGGGCAGAGGTCGCCTCGTCGAGGAATACCGCGCGCGGCCGGGTCAGCAGCACCCGGGCGAACGCGATGCGCTGCTGCTCGCCAGGGGAGAGCACCTTGACCCAGTCGGCCACCTCGGCCAGCCGCTTGGAGCACTGCGGCAACGACACCTTGTCCAGCGCCCAGTGCAGCCGCTCGTCCGGAATCTCGCCGGGCTCTTGCGGATACGACACCACCGCGCGCAGATCGCCCAGCGGCACGTAGGGCATCTGGGACAGGAACATGGTCTCGTGATCGGCCTGCGGGTACCGGAACGTGCCGGTGGTGAACGGCCACAGTTGAGCGAGGCTGCGCAGCAGCGTCGTCTTGCCGGCGCCGGAGCGGCCGGTGACGATCAGGGTGTCGCCGCTCTCCAGTTTCAGATCCAGATCTTCGACCAGCATCTGGCCGTCCGGGGTCGTCACATGGACGTCCTCCAGCTCGACCAGGCAGCTCTTGCTCGGCTCGACGGTCAGCACCGGCAGTGCGCGGCCTTCCTCGTTGGCCACCACCAGGCCGTGCAGACGGATGATCGACGCCCGCCACCCGGCGAACTGGTCATAGCTGTTGCGGAAGAACGACAGGCCGTCGGTGATCTGTCCGAACGCCGACGAGGTCTGCGAGATGTCGCCGAGCTTGATCTCGCCGGCGAACATGCGGGGCGCCTGGATGATCCACGGCAGCGGATTGATGATCTGGCTGATCGAAAGGTTCCAGCCGTAGAACTTCACCGACCGGTTGATGAACCGCTTGTAGTTCTCGACGATGGGGGCGAAGCGCTGGCGCAGCTGCACCCGCTCGGCGTTCTCACCGCGGTAGAACGCCACGGACTCGGCGGCGTCGCGCAACCGCACCAGGGCATACCGGAACGCGGCGTTGAACTTCTCGTTGTTGAAGGTCAACCGGATCAACGGGCGGCCGATCCAGAACGCGATGACCGTGGCGGCCAGGATGTAGGCCACGCCGATCCAGAACATCGCGCGCGGCATGGTGATGCCGAAGATGTTGAGGTCGCCGGACAGGTTCCACAGGATGACGGTGAACGAGGCGACACTGACCACGGCCGAGATCGCGCCGAACAGCAGCGTGCTGGTCGAGTAGGTGTTCGGATTGCTGGGCAGCGGGCCGGTGCCGTTGGTGAAGATGTCGATGTCGGACTGGATGCGCTGGTCCGGGTTGTCGATGGTGTCGTCGATGAAGCGGCTGCGGTAGTAGGCGCGGCCGTCCAGCCAGTCGGCGCTCAGGTGCGCCGTCAGCCAGGCGCGCCAGCGCAGCGTGAACCGCTGCATCATGAACAGGTCCAGCATGATGCGCACCACGTGGATGGTGGCCAGGATGCCGAAGTGGATGAGCGCCTGCCAGAAGCCGTCGACACCGGACTGTTTGACGGCTTCCTCGCCGCCGCCGATCCCTTCGAACGCCGTCTGCGCGCCCGTCATCAGGTCATTGCTGTAGTAGCTGAACAGCACGTCGAGGCGCACGCCGGCGATCACCGAGAGCAGCAGAACCCCGAGCCAGGCCCACACGAGGACGCTGTCGCGTCCGGTGAAATAGCCGCCGGTGATCCGCCAGAACTGCCGACCCCAGGTCGTGAAGCGGGCGATCAGCGCAAGGATGATCAGCGTGGGGACCGCGGTGTAGACCCACACCTGCGCGATCCACCACAGCGACTTCGGTAGCTCGGCGCCCCAATCCAGCGATGGGGTGAACATCTCCATCCCGGCAAGGTACCCGCACAACACGTACCGGGCGGCTTGGAGGTGGTCAGCCCGGTACCAGCCGCCCGGTTTTCCAGCGGCCGTCGCCGAGCAGTTCGAGCCGGTGCCGATGGAACTGCTCCACGCTGCGGCGGTGACTGACACTGACCACGGTGGTGTCGGGCAGCTCGGTGCGCAGCAGTCGGTAGAGCATGAGCTCCAGGCCCTCGTCGAGCGCCGAGCTGGCCTCGTCCAGGAACACCGCGGCCGGCCGGGTCAGCAGCACCCGGGCGAACGCGATGCGCTGCTGCTCACCGGGGGACAGCATCCGGGCCCAGTCGCTGACCTCGCCGAGCCGGATCACCAGGTGCGGGAGCGCCACCGCGAGCAGCGCCCGCTGGATGGCGTCGTCGGGGCAGGCGCCGGCGACGCGTGGATAACTCAGCACGGTGCGCAGGGAACCCAGCGGCAGGTAGGGCAGCTGCGGCACGAACATCGTCTCGGCTGCCGGAACGTCCACCCGGCCCGAGGTGTACGGCCACAGCCCGGCCAGGCTCTGCAACAACACGGTCTTGCCGCAGCCCGACCGACCGGTGACGACGAGGCTGTCGCCGGCGTCGAGGCTCAGGTCGACCCCCGCGATCAGCGGTTTGCCCGCCGGGGTGCGCACCTCCAGGCCGTGCAGGCGCAGCCCACCGTCGGGGGAGACGGTGCGGGGCAGCACAGGCAGGGCCCGCGCCCTGGCGTTGGCGTCCCGCAGGCCGTCCAGCCGCAGCAGCGCGGCGCGGAACCCGGCGAACTCGTCGTACGCATTGCGGAAGAAGGACAGCGCGTCATGCACGGCGTGGAACGCGGTCGCCGACTGCATGACATCGCCGAAGGAGATCTCATTCGCGAACAGCCGCTGCGCCTGCACGATGTACGGCAGGGGATTGATGGCTTGGCTCACCGACACGTTCCAGCCCAGGAACAGCAGCGACCGGTGCAGCCAGTCGCGGTAGTTGGCGATCACCGAGCCCAGCCGCCCGGCCAGCGCCTCGCGTTCGGCATCCTCGCCGCGGTACAGGCTGACCGCCGCGCCGGCGTCCCGCATCCGGATCATCGCGTAGCGGAAGCCCGCGTTGCGGACCTCGTTGAGAAAGCTCAGCCGGATCAGCGGACGGCCGATGGCGAACGCCACCACCGTCGCGACCGCCACGTAGACCAGGACCACCCAGAACAGCGCGCGGGGCACCGTCACGTCCAGCACGGTCAGCGGGCCGGACAGCCGCCACAG
The DNA here is from genome assembly GCF_056403275.1 of Mycobacterium sp. P2_H7. NCBI lineage: Bacteria > Bacillati > Actinomycetota > Actinomycetes > Mycobacteriales > Mycobacteriaceae > Mycobacterium > Mycobacterium sp. P2_H7. The sequence continues at coordinate 246,204 of NZ_JBFUFU010000004.1, forward strand.
GATCGCGCCGAAGGACACCACCGTCAGCAGCGCCTCGACCGCACCGAAGATCAGCATGTGGCCGGACCCGTTGGTCGGGTTGTTCGGTTCCCGGGAGCCGGTGGTCACGATGTCGACGTCGGACTGGATCCGCTGGTCCGGATTGTCGATCGGCTCCCGCGCAAACTGACCGCGGTAGTGGGCGTGCCCGTCGAGCCAGTCGCCGAGCGTGCGGTGGGTCAACCACACCCGCCAGCCGATCAGAAAGCGCTGGGTCAGGTACAGGTCGAGGAAGAACCGGGCCACGTACAGCGATGCCAGGATCGCGAAGATCAGCATCGCGACCCAGAATCCGTGCTCCCCGGCCTCGGCCGATCCGTCGGCCCGGAAAGCCTGCTGCAGCGAGGTGAACAGGTCGTTGGTGTAGTAGCTGAGCAGGATGTTGATCCGCACCGCGGTGACGGTCGAGATCAGCAGCGCCGCCAGGATCAGCCACACTCGCACACTGGCCCGGCCGACGAAGAACGGGCCGGTGATGCGCCAGAACTGCCTGCCCCATTCACAGGTCCGGCCGATGACCAGCACGACCACCAGCAGAGCCACCGCCGCCAGCCCCGTGGCCTTGCAGATCCACAGCGACGAATGGAGGAATTCGGTGCTCCAGTCGATCGATGGGCCGAGCAGTACCCCGTCCATCGGGTGAAATTACCGCGCGCGGTGACCGCAGCGGCGCAGGTGGAGCCGTGTCCGCGCCGACTCGGGCCCCGCGTACCGTATGACTGTGGCCGTGAGTTCTAAGACCCCGAAGACCGCCAATCCGAAGTCCGGCCGGTTGAGCAACCGGTTCTGGAAGCTGTTGGGCGCCAGTACCGACAAGGACCAGGCCAAGTCGATGACGCTGGTGCGCGCGTCGGAGAGCTTCGATGAGAAGGCCGCGGGCCTGGACGACGAGCAGCTGCGTAAGGCCAGTGGCCTGCTGAATCTCGATGAGCTGGCGGAGTCCTCCGACATCCCGCAGTTCCTGGCCATCGCCAGGGAGGCCGCAGATAAGACGATCTCGCTGCGGCCGTTCGACGTCCAGCTGCTGGGGGCGCTGCGGATGCTGGCCGGTGACGTGGTCGAGATGGCCACCGGTGAGGGCAAGACGCTGGCCGGCGCGATCGCCGCAGCCGGTTACGCGATCGCCGGGCGCAAGGTGCACGTCATCTCGGTCAACGACTATCTGGCCCGCCGTGACGCCGAATGGATGGGTCCGCTGCTGGAGGCGATGGGCTTGACGGTCGGCTGGATCACCGCCGACTCCACGCCCGCGCAGCGCCGCGCCGCCTACGCCTGCGATGTCACCTACGGCTCGGTCAATGAATTCGGCTTCGACGTGCTGCGTGATCAGTTGGTCACCTCCGTCGACGACCTGGTCTCACCCACCCCGGATGTGGCGCTGATCGACGAGGCCGACTCGGTGCTCGTCGACGAGGCCCTGGTGCCACTGGTGCTGGCGGGCACCTCGCACCGCGAGACGCCGCGCCTGGAGGTCATCCGGCTGGTCGGCGAACTGACCGCGGGCACCGACTACGAGACCGACGCCGAGCGGCGCAACGTGCAGCTCACCGACGCGGGGGCACGGAAGCTGGAGACCGCTCTCGGCGGTATCGACCTGTACTCCGAACAGCATGTCGGCAGCACGCTCACCGAGGTGAACGTGGCCCTGCACGCGCACGTGCTGCTGGAGCGCGATGTGCATTACATCGTGCGGGACAAGGCCGTTCACCTGATCAACGCGTCGCGCGGGCGGATCGCCTCGCTGCAGCGCTGGCCGGATGGGCTGCAGGCGGCGGTCGAGGCCAAGGAAGGCATCGACATCACCGAGACCGGTGAGGTGCTGGACACCATCACCGTGCAGGCGCTGATCAACCGTTACCCGCGGGTGTGCGGCATGACCGGCACCGCGCTGGTGGCCGGTGAGCAGCTGCGCCAGTTCTACAAGCTGGGGGTGTCGCCCATCCCTCCGAACACGCCGAACATCCGCGAGGACGAGTCGGATCGGGTGTACATCACCGCCGCGGCGAAGAACGACGCCGTGCTCGAGCACATCACCGAGGTGCACGCGACCGGCCAGCCCGTCCTGGTGGGCACCCGCGACGTCGCCGAATCCGAGGAACTCCACGAGCGGCTGGTGAAGGCCGGGGTCCCCGCGGTGGTGCTGAACGCGAAGAACGACGCAGAGGAAGCCGCCGTCATCGCCGAGGCCGGCACCTTGAACACGGTCACCGTGTCGACCCAGATGGCCGGCCGCGGTACCGACATCCGCCTCGGCGGTTCGGATGAGTCCGAGCACGACCCCGTCGCCGAACTCGGCGGACTGCATGTGATCGGCACCGGCAGGCATTACACCGAACGGCTGGACAATCAGCTGCGTGGCCGTGCCGGCCGCCAGGGTGACCCGGGGTCGTCGGTGTTCTTCGCCAGCTGGGAGGACGACGTCGTCGTCGCCCACCTGGAACCCAACAAGCTGCCCCTGCAGATCGACGGGAACGGACGGATCACCAGCACCAAGGCCGCCGCCCTGCTCGACCACGCGCAACGCATCGCGGAGGGCAAACTGCTTGACCTGCATGCCAATACGTGGCGCTACAACCAGTTGACCGCCCAGCAGCGGGCCATCCTGGTGGACCGGCGCAGCACGCTGCTGACCACGCCTGCCGCCCGCGAGGAGCTCGCCGAGCGGTCACCCAAGCGCTACGAGGAGATCGCCGACAAGGTCTCCGAGGAGCGGTTGGAGGAGATCGCGCGACTCATCATGCTGTACCACCTGGACCGCGGCTGGGCCGACCACCTGGCGTACCTGGCCGATATCCGGGAGAGCATCAGCCTGCGCGCACTGGGCAACCAGAGCCCGCTCGACGAGTTCCACCGGATGGCGGTCGACGCGTTCGCGTCGCTGGCCGCCGACGCCATCGAAGCTGCCCAGCAGACCTTCGAGACCGCCAATATCGTCGACGGCGAAGTGGGACTGGACCTCTCGCGTCTGGCCCGCCCGACCTCGACGTGGACCTACATGATCCACGACGACCCGCTTGCAGACAACGCCATGTCGGCGCTGAGCCTTCCTGGCGTATTCCGCTAGGTTTAGCCCATGCCTCGGGCCGGAACCGATCGGGTGCTCACCATCCCGAACGCGCTCAGCGTGCTGCGGCTGCTGCTCGTCCCGGTGTTCCTCTATCTGTTACTGGTGGTGCACGCCAACGGATTCGCGGTGGCGGTGCTGATGTTCAGCGGCTTCTCCGACTGGGCCGACGGCAAGATAGCCCGGATGTTCGACAACCAGTCCTCGCGGCTGGGGGAGTTGCTCGACCCCGCGGTGGATCGCATCTACATGCTGGTGACCCCGGTGGCACTGGCTGCCGCGGGTGTGGTCCCGTGGTGGTTCGTCGTCACGCTCATCGGGCGTGATGTGGTGCTCGGCGGCACCTTGCCGGTGCTGCGCCGCTACGGCCTCACCGCACTGCCGGTCACCTATATCGGCAAGGCGGCCACGTTCGCGCTGATGTCGGGTTTTCCGTTGGTGCTGCTCGGCCAGTTCGACGCCCTGTGGAGTCGGGTCGTGTTGGCCATCGGGTGGGCCTTCCTGATCTGGGGAATGGCGCTGTACCTGTGGTCGGCGCTGCTCTATCTGTTCCAGGTCGTGCTGGTGGTGCGGCGTGGTTGACTCGGCGCGCTCGCTGGGCGGGTATGAGCCGCATGTAGGGCTCAACACGCACGAAGCGGGTGCGCCACAACGCATTCCAGTGCCTTCACTGTTGCGGTCTCTGCTGTCGGACCATCTGGACCCCGGCTACGCCGCCGCTGCCCGCCGCCGTTCCGAGGGCGGTGCGCCCCGGCGCCTGGGCTGGGCGTGGCAGTTGCTGGCCGGGCTGAGCGTGGCGACGGTGTTCGCCATGGCGGTGGCACAGGCCCAGTCCGTGGCACCGGCCAATCGGCAGACCCAACAGGTCTTGTCCGGCAGCGTGCGCGCCGCCGAATCCCGTACCGACGCACTGGCTGCCGGGCGTGACGCGCTCACCTCCCGGGTGGAAGGTGAGCGCCGCAGCCGGCTGGCCGGCGACGAGCGCGGTCGCGCTCTGCTCGCCGATCTGGACCGGGACTCGTTCGCGGCGGCCGCGACTCCCGTGATCGGACCCGGCGTCACGGTGGTGATCACCGATCCGGGTGCGTCCCGCGATCTCACCGACGTGTCCAAGGAACGGGTCACCGGCAGTCGCCAGGTGATCCTGGACCGCGATCTGCAATTGGTGGTCAACTCGTTGTGGGTCAGCGGCGCCGAAGCGATCGCCGTCGGTGGCGTGCGGATCGGGCCGAACGTCACCATCCGGCAGGCCGGGGGCGGCATCCTCGTCGACAACCGGCCCGTCGCCACCCCGTATTCCGTCGTCGCGATCGGGCCCCCGCACGCCATGCAGGAGGCGTTCGGGCGCAGCACGGGGCGCCAACGCCTGGCACTGCTGGAGAAGTCCTACGGTGTCGGGGTGACGGTCAGCACCGGCGAAGCGCTCACCGTTGCAGCCAGTTCGGTACGAGAGCTCCGTTTCGCCAAGCAGATCGGACCGCCATGATCGGAATAGCCGCGCTCGTCGTCGGCATCGTGCTGGGGGTGGTGTTCCACCCCAGCGTCCCCGAGGCGATCCAGCCGTATCTGCCCATCGCCGTCGTCGCGGCCCTGGACGCGGTGTTCGGTGGCTTGCGCGCCTATCTGGAGCGGATCTTCGACGCGAAGGTCTTCGTGGTGTCCTTCGTGTTCAACGTGTTGGTGGCCGCGCTCATCGTGTTCGTCGGGGACCAGCTCGGCGTCGGCACCCAGCTGTCCACCGCCATCATCGTCGTGCTCGGTATCCGCATCTTCGGCAACGCGGCCGCCTTGCGGCGCCGGCTGTTCGGGGCCTGACCGTGACGGCCGAGGAACCGCAGCACGCCGAGGAGTCGCACCACGGCCGCCACGAGCGCGAGCCCGGGGCCGAACCGGTGAAACGCCGAACCCGGTCGCAACGGGTCTTCGGCGCGCTCGCCGCGCTGCTGATTCTGCTGCTCGGCGTGGCGATCGTCACCCAGGTGCGGCAGACCGAATCGGGTGATTCCCTGGAGACGGCGCGGCCCGCGGATCTGCTGGTGCTGTTGGATTCTCTGCAGCAGCGGGAAGCCGCGCTCAACACCGAGGTCGCCGATCTGCAGCGGACGCTGTCGTCGCTGCAGGCCTCCGGCAGCAGCGACCAGGCGGCCATCGAGAACGCCCAGGCGCGCCTGGCAGCGCTGTCGATCCTGATCGGCACGGTGGGCGCGACCGGGCCCGGGGTCACCATCACCATCGACGACGCGGCGCGCGGCGTGTCGCCGGAAACCATGCTCGACGTGATCAACGAGCTGCGGGCGGCGGGGGCGGAGGCCATGCAGGTGGGGAGCACCCGAGTGGGCGTGGACACCTGGGTGGTCGGATCGCCCGGCTCGCTGGTGATCGACAACACCGCCGTCAGCCCGCCGTATTCGGTTCTGGCCATTGGTGATCCACCGACGCTGGCCGCCGCCCTGAACATTCCGGGCGGGGCGATCGACAGCGTCGAGCGGGTCGGGGGCACCATGACCGTCGCCCAGTCCGACCGCGTGGAGGTGACCGCCTTGCGGCAACCGAAACCGCGCCAATACGCTCAACCGGTCAAATGAGCAGTGCCAGCCCGCAGCCACAAGGAGCGCCGTGAGCGAAATCCCAGCCGACCTGCAGTACACGTCCGAGCACGAGTGGGTGCAGCGCACCGGTGACACCACCGTGCGGGTCGGCATCACCGATTACGCGCAGGCCGCCTTGGGTGACGTCGTCTTCGTGCAGCTGCCCGACGTCGGCGCCGAGGTGACCGCCGGCGAGTCTTTTGGTGAGGTCGAGTCGACCAAATCGCTGTCGGATCTCTACGCCCCGCTGACCGCGAAAGTCGTTGCGGTGAACGGCGACCTGGAGGGCAGCCCCGAGTTGGTCAATTCCGATCCCTACGGAGCGGGCTGGCTCGTCGAACTCGACGTCGACGCCGCCACCCTGGCCAGCGGTTTGACCGAATTGCTCGACGCGGACGCCTACCGAAGCGCCGTGTCCGAATAGCGAGTTGTTAGGGTTTCGCCCATCGGTTCAGACGACCGACAGGCATCAACAGGCACACATTGGCGTGGGCCAAGTCTGCGTGAGTCGATCCGGCCGTGGTGGACCCAACAGGGCGCACGGCGCGGTACGGTCGATATCGACGTATGACGGCTGGGGAACCAACACCCGGCCACCGGCAACACGCCACAGCAGCCAGCAGAGGAGCAGCGGGTGACGGAGAACAGCAACACCGGGGCCGACCAGACGTCCGACGAAGTCACGGTGGAGACGACATCGGTTTTCCGCGCTGATTTCCTCAACGAACTGGACGCCCCCGCGGCGACGAGCAGTGATAGCTCGGTGTCGGGGGTCGAGGGACTTCCCGCCGGGTCGGCACTGCTGGTCGTGAAGCGCGGCCCCAACGCGGGTTCACGTTTCCTGCTCGACCAGCCGACCACCTCGGCGGGCCGCCACCCCGACAGCGACATCTTCCTCGACGACGTGACCGTCAGCCGGCGCCATGCCGAGTTCCGTCTGGAGACCGGCGAGTTCCAGGTCGTCGACGTCGGCAGCCTGAATGGCACCTACGTCAACCGCGAGCCCGTCGATTCGGCGGTGCTGGCCAACGGCGACGAGGTCCAGATCGGCAAGTTCCGGCTGGTGTTCCTGACCGGGCCCAAGTCCGACGACGCCTGACGCGGCCGTCGCTGACCTGAACAACGAATGAGCCAGCCGGACCCGGGATTCGCCGGGATGTCGATCGGAGCGGTCCTGGACCTGCTGCGCCCCGACTTCCCCGATGTGACCATCTCGAAGATCCGGTTCCTCGAGGCCGAGGGACTGGTCACGCCGGAACGTTCGGCGGCCGGGTATCGGCGGTTCACGGCGTACGACTGCGCACGCCTTCGGTTCGTCCTCACCGCGCAGCGGGACCAGTACCTGCCGTTGAAGGTCATCAAGGCTCAGCTCGACGCGCTTCCCGACGGTGAGCTGCCCTCCGGCGGATCCGCTTATGCGGTACCGCGTTTGGCGGTGGCCGCACAGGTGGACGGCGAAGGTCATGACGCCGCCGCCGTCGCTCCCGCGCAGGTTCGGCTCAGCCGCGAAGATCTGTTGGCCCGTTCCGGGGTGGACGGTGCGCTGTTGGCGGCGCTGGTGACCGCAGGCGTGATCCGGCCCGGTCCGGCCGGATTCTTCGACGAGCATTCGGTGCTGATTGCCCAGTGCGCGCGGGCGCTGGCCGACTACGGCGTGGAGCCGCGGCACCTGCGGGCGTTCCGGTCGGCCGCCGACCGGCAGTCCGACCTGATCGCGCAGATCGCCGGACCGGTCGCGGCCGCGGGCAATGCGGGTGCCAGGGACCGTGCCGATGAACTGGCCCGCGAGGTGGCCGCACTCGCGATCACGTTGCACACGTCGCTGATCAAATCGGCTGTGCGCGACGTTCTCGATCGCTGAGGACTAGACTTTTCGGTGACGACTTCGTCATGGAGGGCAGACGCTGATGGGTGAGGTTCGGGTAGTCGGGATTCGCGTCGAGCAGCCGCAGAATCAGCCGGTGCTGCTCTTGCGGGAGTCCGATGGCGACCGCTACCTGCCCATCTGGATCGGCCAGTCCGAGGCCGCCGCGATCGCACTGGAGCAGCAAGGTGTGGAGCCCACGCGGCCGCTCACCCACGACCTGATCCGGGATCTGATTGCCGCGCTTGGGCATTCGCTCAAAGAGGTACGCATCGTCGACCTTCAGGAAGGCACGTTCTACGCCGACCTGATCTTCGACCGGGACATCAAGGTGTCCGCTCGTCCGTCGGACTCGGTGGCCATCGCGTTGCGCGTCGGCGTGCCGATCTATGTCGAGGAAGCCGTGCTGGCCGAAGCCGGGTTGCTGATCCCGGATGAGAGCGACGAAGAGCCCACCGGGGCAGTGCGTGAGGACGAGGTCGAGAAGTTCAAGGAATTCCTCGACAGCGTGTCGCCGGACGACTTCAAAGCGACCTAGATCACGGATGCGTCTCGTGAGCTCGACACGCGGGCGGTGTGTGGGGTGACGGTGAAACGGGCAGCCATACTTTGAACCACGACGGGCAGTAACGGGACCGTGTTGAGCGTATGCTCGACACATTCGAAACTGGGCAGACGAGCGTGCGTGCAGGTCACAGCGCACTTCTGAAGCCGGGATCGATCGGCGGAGAGGATGGATTGTGGGCGACACGCCACGCACGCCACATCAGGGGGAGCTGGATCTGTCCACCACCGGAGGCCCTGAGCCCGCGGTGAGCGGGAGCGTCGGCGAACCCGTGCAGGCAGGGCTGTTCCCGGACAATTCGGTGCCGGATGAACTGGTCGGCTACCGCGGACCGAGTGCCTGCCAGATCGCGGGTATCACCTACCGCCAACTCGACTACTGGGCCCGCACCTCCCTGGTGGTGCCGTCCATCCGTGGCGCCGCCGGCTCGGGCAGCCAGCGGCTGTACTCCTTCAAGGACATCCTGGTCCTGAAAATCGTCAAGCGTCTGCTCGACACCGGCATCTCGCTGCACAACATCCGCGTCGCGGTGGATCACCTGCGCCAGCGCGGTGTGAAGGACCTGGCGAACATCACGCTGTTCTCCGACGGCACCACCGTCTACGAATGCACGTCCGCCGAAGAGGTCGTCGACCTGCTGCAGGGCGGACAGGGCGTGTTCGGTATCGCGGTCTCCGGCGCCATGCGGGAACTGACCGGCGCCATCGCCGACTTCCCCGGTGAGCGTGCCGACGGTGGCGAATCGATCGCAGCCCCCGAAGACGAGCTGGCCTCCCGGCGCAAGACCCGCGACCGCAAGATCGGTTAAGCTGTCGGGGCATCGCCCTTGTGCGGGAGAGTTCCGTGACGGCCAGTCACGGGCGCCGAAGGAGCAACACCTCTCCGTCAACCTCTCAGGCCCCCGGACCGCGTACGGCCCCGATGCCTCTGGAAAGTGGTGCGTCTTCGAGCGCGCCCGCCCATGGGGAAAGGCCTTGCGGCCGAATCTCTCAGGCGCCCCGACAGAGGGAGAGGACGCGGTGCTCTCGCGCCGTCTGCGCCTCGACCCAGGGGAGATTTCGTGCCTGCTGCACACATCGGATTTGCGGATCGCCACATCGGACCCGACGCCGCGGCCATCGCCGCGATGCTGCAGGTCATCGGTGTCGGCTCCCTCGACGAACTCGCCGAGAAGGCGCTACCGGCCGGCATCCTGGACGCGGTGACCGCTGACGGCCTCGCACCGGGGCTGGATCAGCTGCCCGCACCGGCCACCGAGGAAGAGTCACTGGCCGAACTGCGTGCGCTGGCCGACTCCAACACCGTCGCCGTGTCGATGATCGGGCAGGGTTACTTCGACACGCTGACCCCACCGGTGTTGCGCCGCAACATTCTTGAGAACCCGGCCTGGTATACGGCGTACACGCCGTATCAGCCGGAGATCAGCCAGGGCCGCCTCGAAGCCCTGCTCAACTTCCAGACCATGGTGTCGGATCTGACCGGCCTGGACGTGGCGAACGCATCGATGCTCGACGAGGGCACGGCGGCCGCCGAGGCGATGACCCTGATGCAGCGCGCCGTGAAGGGATCGGCCACCCGGCTGCTCGTCGACGCCGATGTCTACCCGCAGACCGCGGCGATACTCGCGACCCGCGCCCAGCCGCTCGGCATCGAGATCGTCACCGCCGACCTGACTCAGGGGCTGCCCGACGGCGACTTCTACGGTGTCGTCGTCCAACAGCCGGGTGCCAGCGGTGTGCTGCGGGACTGGCGCGACCTGGTGGCGCAGGCTCACGACCGCGGCGCGCTGGTCGCCGTCGGTGCCGACCTGCTGGCGCTCACCCTGACCGCCCCGCCCGGGGAGATCGGCGCCGACGTCGCGTTCGGCACCACCCAGCGATTCGGGGTGCCGATGGGCTTCGGTGGCCCGCACGCCGGCTACCTTGCGGTGCACACCAAGCACGCCCGCCAGCTCCCTGGCCGCCTCGTCGGCGTCTCGCAAGACGCGGACGGCAACCCGGCCTACCGGCTGTCGCTGCAGACCCGCGAACAGCACATCCGCCGGGACAAGGCCACCAGCAACATCTGCACCGCCCAGGTGCTGCTCGCGGTGATGGCCGCCATGTACGCCAGCTACCACGGCGCCGAGGGGCTCGCGTTGATCGCGCGCCGGGTGCACGACCGGGCCGCGACGATCGCCGGCGCCCTCGGTGATGCGCTGGTGCACGACACCTTCTTCGACACCGTGCTGGCGCGGGTGCCGGGCCGCGCCGACGAGGTCGTGGCCGCGGCCAAGGCCCGCGGGCTCAACCTGTGGCGGGTGGATGCCGACCATGTGTCGATCGCCTGCGACGAGGCCACCACCGAGGCGCATGTGGACGCCGTGCTGGAGTCTTTCGGAGCCGCCCCGGCGGCGACATCCAGCCTCGGAGCCGCTCGCGTAGATGCCTCGGCGCCGGACATCGAGAACCGCACCACCGACTTCCTCACGCACCCGGCCTTCACCAGGTATCGCACCGAGACCGAGATGATGCGCTACCTGCGTTCGCTCGCCGATAAGGACCTGGCCCTGGACCGCACGATGATCCCGCTGGGTTCGTGCACGATGAAGCTGAACGCGGCCGCGGAGATGGAACCCATCACCTGGCCGGAGTTCGCGCGGCAGCACCCGTTCGGCCCGGTCTCGGACACCCCGGGCCTGCGCACGTTGATCGCCGACCTGCAGGACTGGCTGACGTCCTTGACTGGCTATGACGAGATCTCGCTGCAGCCCAACGCCGGCTCGCAGGGGGAGTACGCCGGGCTGCTGGCCATCCAGGCCTATCACGCCGAGCGCGGCCAGAGTCAGCGCGACGTGTGCCTGATCCCGTCCAGTGCCCACGGCACCAATGCCGCGTCGGCCGCCCTGGCAGGCATGCGGGTCGTGGTGGTCGGGTGTCGCGCCAACGGGGACGTCGACCTCGACGACCTGCGCGCGAAGATTGACCAGCACGCGGAAAGCCTTGCCGCGCTGATGATCACCTACCCGTCCACCCACGGCGTGTACGAGCACGACGTGGCCGAGATCTGCGCGGCCACCCACGACGCCGGCGGTCAGGTCTACATCGACGGCGCCAACCTCAACGCACTGGTCGGGCTGGCCCGGCCGGGCCGGTTCGGTGGCGACGTCAGCCACCTGAACCTGCACAAGACGTTCTGCATCCCGCACGGTGGTGGCGGTCCGGGCGTGGGTCCGGTGGCGGTGCGCTCGCATCTGGCGCCGTACATGCCGGGGCACCCGCTGGCCGCCGAACTCACCGACACCTACACCGTGTCGGCGGCACCGTACGGTTCGGCGTCCATCCTGCCGATCACGTGGGCCTATATCCGGATGATGGGTGGGGTCGGCCTGCGCAAGGCGTCGCTGACGGCGATCGCGTCGGCCAACTACATCGCGCGCCGGCTCGACGAGTACTACCCGGTGCTCTACACCGGTGAGAACGGCATGGTGGCCCACGAGTGCATCCTGGATCTGACCACCATCACCAAGACCACCGGTGTGACCGTCGATGACGTCGCAAAGCGGTTGGCCGACTTCGGTTTCCACGCCCCGACCATGAGCTTCCCGGTGGCGGGCACGCTGATGGTCGAACCGACCGAGAGTGAGAGCCTGGCCGAGGTGGACGCGTTCTGCGACGCGATGATCGCCATCCGCGCCGAGATCGACAAGGTCGGCTCTGGGGTGTGGCCCGCCGAGGACAATCCGCTGCGCGGTGCGCCGCACACCGCGGAGAGCTTGCTGACCGAGGAGTGGTCGCACCCGTACACCCGGGAACAGGCCGCCTACCCGCTGGGCAAGGGTTTCCGGCCGAAGGTGTGGCCGCCGGTGCGGCGCATCGATGCGGCGTACGGTGACCGCAACCTGGTGTGCTCCTGCCCGCCCGTGGAGGCCTTCGCCTAGTCAGCTCTTCACGTCGGGGTGCCCAGGTGTCCGGCAGCAGGGGAGCCGAAGTCGCCGACGTGTGGGCGAGTAGGTTGGGCGACATGGACAGGCTGCGGGACAACATTTTCCGCCGCCCGGCGAAGGTGCCCGTACAGCGGTTCGACGCGAAGCAGAGGCGCTGGCTCAGGGATCGCGGCGGGGGCGCGGCGGCGGTGGTGGACCGGTTGACCGTCGCGACGTACAACATCTGGTTCGACGCCAAGCAGGCCGAGCGCCGGTACCGTGCGATCGCCGACGTGGTGGCCAGAGAGTCCCCGGACATCGTGGCGTTCCAGGAGGTCACCCAGCGGAGTTCGAGCGTCTTCCTTGCCCAGCGCTGGATCCGGGACGGCTATCGCAGTGCGGCGGTGGTGGGCGGAAGTCGCGGCAATTACGGCATGCTGCTGCTGTCGCGGCTGCCGCTGGAGCGTGTCAGCTACACCCGGCTGCCGACCCAGTTGTCGCGCGGGTACCTCACCGCGCACCTCGTCCTCAACGGGCGCCGGCTGTCGGTGATCTCGGTGCACCTGGAGAGCGGGAAGGCGTCCGCGGCGTGCCGCGCGCGCCAACTCGGGCAGATCTTCGAATCCGAGTGCCAGTCCGACAACGTGATCATGATGGGCGACTTCAACATGCGTGATGCCGAGGACGGCATCATCGTGCCCGACTACCAGGACGCGTGGCCGGTGCTGCGCCCTGATGAGCCGGGCTACACCGAGGACACCGACATCAACCACATGCGCTTCGACATGAAGAACAAGCACCGGCAGGTGCGGTTCGACCGGGTCCTGGTCAAAGGTGACGACTGGAAACCGGAGTCGATCGAGTTACTCGGGCGCGAACCGATCTCGGGCGCGCTGCCGCGGGTGTTCCCGTCGGATCACTTCGGCGTGCGGTGCACGCTGCAGCGGATCTGACGGGTCGCCGTCAACCCACCATCGATGCCAGTGCCGCCGCCAGCTCGGGCCCGGCCGAACTCGGCACGTTCTGGTACTGGCCGCCGCTGGCCTGGGCAACCGCCTCCCAGGTGGCGCGGTCCGGGTCGTTGCCGAAGTTGATGACGTTCACCGCGACCGGCCGCGCCGGGTTGGCCGCGCCCTTGATGAAGTCGACCAGCCCGGTTCCGTCCAGACTCTGGTCGGTGTGCGGACCCGCGGTGATCACCAGGACCGAATTGGGCTGTCCCTCACGGAAAGCGGCCACCGCGTCGCCGTAGACCAGCCGCAGTGTGGTGAAGGACACCGCACCACCGCCAGACGCCGACTGCTCGTCCAGGCTCGACTTGAGCGCCGCGGAACGCGGCTGACCGCCGACTTGGTCGCCGACCGGACCGGTGCTGACCTCGGATCGGCCCGACACCCCGTCGAATGTCCAGAGGCCGACGGCCGAATTGGCAGGCAACGCCTGCAGTCGTGCGCCCAAAGTGGTGGCCACGTTGGCCAACCGGCTCTTGCCGCCCTCGTCGGTGTTCATCGACTGGTCGAGCATGACCGTCACGGTCTGGCCCTCGGCGGGTGCGCTGAGACCGGCCGCCATCGTCGCCCTGGTCTCGCTGTCACCCACCGAGAGCGGCTGGCCCACCGGCGCGAAGTCCGTTACGGGGCTCTGCGGGGCCGGTTGACCCTCGGCGCGGAAACCGGCCTTGGCGAACTGGGCCAGTTGGTCCGGTTTACGCATGAAACGATCGAATTCGCTGGCCGCACCGATCTGCTCCTGGGACAGCCAGTCACCGCCGAGCAACACCGCCGGGTAGTCGGCGATGGCCGCGGGTCCCGGTGGCGTCCACGAGTCGAGCTTCTGCGCGGCGTCGGGCAGGTCAGCGCCCCGGGCGAACAACTGCTGCTCGGTGGTGACGACGGCGTGCACGGGCGCGGTGGCCGGGTCGGGCGCGTTGACGAGCGCGTCCAGCGCGGTGACGGCGTCGGTGTTGGCGAGCTTGGGCTGACCCGACAGCAGCGCCTGCACCGCATTCACGCCGGCCGTCGCGGGCGCACCCTGCGGGGCGGAGGCGGCGGCCACCGCCTCGGCGGCCAGATAGGTCGCATCCCCGTTACCCGTCAGTGGCAGCGCCAACTTCAGTGCCCCCCAGCTGGGCAGGTTCAGGTCGTCCAGCCCGGACGGATTGTTCTGCAGCGCCGACAGGGTGGACCAGTTCTGCTGGGCCATGGCCGCTTTGAGTTCGGGGCGCATCGCCAGCAGCACGGGGGAGGTGACCAGGGGGCGACTGTTGCTCACCGTCTTGGCCCCGGCCGCGCTCTCCAACCGGGACTCCGACACCGAACTGGCCGGGATCCACAGTGCCGGCCGCTCACCGAGGTCGCCCGGCCACTGGCCGACGAAACCGTTGATGACATCGTCGGGATTCGCGGGCTGCACCGCGACTTTCACGCATTTGTCGCCCACCGGCGCGGCGGACTTGCTGTACGTGTCAGCCAGGGTGCGCACCTGGTCGGCGATGGTGGGGTCGGCCAGCACCGCGACGGTGACCTCGCCTTCCACACACCGTGCCGCGGCCTGCTGGCTGCGGCTGGACAGGGCATCGCCGAAGAAGCGCCACAGGATGAAGGCGCCGACGACCACCACGACGGCGACCAGCGCGGCGATCACCGCCGGACTGACCTTGCGTCGGCCGGGCGTGATCGCGCGGTGGCTTCCGGTCCACTCGCCGGAATCCCAGGTGCGCTGAGATCCCGTTGTCGTCAGGGCACGGGTGGGCGGTTCGTCGGCCGCGAAACCGTCACCGTTGTCCGCGAAGAAGCCGTCGTCGCCCGGTTCGTCGGGCTCCGTCCCGTAGCCGAAACCGATCGGCTCATCGGGTTCGGGGCCCGGCCGTCCGGGATCCTGGTAGTCGTCGGCGGAATCATCCGGTCCGGGAATGCTGTGCCTGCCCATTCCTCACCTTTGTACTCGTCGTCGAATGGTCTGCCGGCGATCCGGCCCAGGCCGCTACCGAGTCACGATGTGGCAGCGCGGGCTTTGAACTCCCGGCGGCGCCGGTGCAGGATCGGTTCGGTGTAGCCGTTGGGCTGTTGAGCACCGGACAGCACCAGCTCCTGCGCGGCCTGGAAGGCAATACTCGCATCCGGGTCCGGGGCCATCGGCAGGTAGTCGGCGTCGCCGGCGTTCTGCTCGTCGACTATGGCCGCCATCCGGCGCAGGCTGGCCTTCACGTCCTCTTCGGTGATCACGCCGTGGCGCAACCAGTTGGCCAACAGCTGGCTGGAGATGCGCAGCGTCGCGCGATCCTCCATCAGGGCGACGTCGTGGATGTCGGGCACCTTGGAGCAGCCGACACCGGCATCGACCCAGCGGACGACGTAGCCGAGGATGGACTGGCAGTTGTTGTCCACCTCCTCGCGGATCTCCTCCGGCGCCCAGGCCAGCTCACCCGAGAGCGGAATGGTCAGCAACTCGTCGATCGTGGCGCGGGTCTTGCCCTGCAGTTCGGCCTGCACCGCGTACACATCGACCTGGTGGTAGTGCATGGCGTGCAGCGTCGCCGCCGTCGGCGAGGGCACCCACGCGGTGGTGGCACCGGCCTTGGGCTGGCCGATCTTCTGCTCGACCATGTCGGCCATCAGGTCGGTCATCGCCCACATGCCCTTGCCGATCTGCGCCCGCCCGGACAGGCCGGTGGCAAGGCCGGCGTCGACGTTGGCGTCCTCGTAGGCCTTGATCCACGGCTGCGCCTTCATGGCGCCCTTACGGATCATCGGGCCGGCTTCCATCGAGGTGTGGATCTCGTCGCCGGTTCGGTCCAGGAAGCCGGTGTTGATGAACACCACCCGGTTGGCGGCGGCCTGGATGCACGCCTTGAGGTTCAGCGTGGTGCGCCGCTCCTCGTCCATGATGCCGACCTTGAGGGTGGCCTGCGGCAGACCCAGCACGTCCTCGACGCGGCTGAACAGCTCGCAGGTGAACGCGACCTCTTCGGGGCCGTGCATCTTGGGCTTCACGATGTAGACCGAGCCGGTGCGGCTGTTCTCGTACGGGCCGTTGTCGTCATTGGCCTTGAGTCCGTGGGTGGCGATCAACCCGGTGAACAGCGCGTCCTGGATGCCCTCGGGGATCTCGTTCCCATCCGCATCGACGATGGCGTCGTTGGTCATCAGGTGTCCGACGTTGCGCACGAACAGCAGGCTGCGGCCGGGCAGGGTCAGCTCGTCGGAACCGTCCGGGGTGGTGAACACCCGGTCGGGGTTGAGCACGCGGGTGAAGGACTTGCCGCCCTTGCTGACCTCTTCGGAGAGATCGCCGCGGTTGAGGCCCAGCCAGTTGCGGTACCCGAGCACCTTGTCCTCGGCGTCGACGGCGGCCACCGAGTCCTCGAAGTCCATGATCGTGGTGATCGCCGACTCCAGCACCACATCCTTGATGCCCGCCTGGTCGGTGGAGCCGACGGGGGATTCGGGGTCCACCAGGATCTCGATGTGCAGGCCGTGGTTGACCAGCAGCACCGACCAGGACGGGGTGCCCAGTTCACCGGTGTAGCCGACGAACTGATCGGCGTTCGCCAGCCCGGCGGAGTTGCCGTCGCCGAGCTCGGCGACCAGCTGGTGCTCGTCGTCGATCTTGAGGCCGGTGATCTCGGCCCACGATCCGGCCGCCAGCGGGGCCGCCTGATCGAGGAAGTCGCGGGCGTAGGCGATGACCTTGTCGCCACGAACCCGGTTGTATCCGGTGCCCTTCTCGGCGCCGTCGTCCTCGCTGATGACGTCGGTGCCGTACAGCGCGTCGTACAGCGAGCCCCAGCGGGCGTTCGCGGCGTTCAGCGCGAACCGGGCGTTGAGGATCGGCACGACCAGCTGCGGGCCCGCGGTGCTGGTGATCTCTGCGTCGACGCCGGCGGTGGTGATGGTGAATTCCGCGGGTTCGGGCTGCAGGTAACCGATTTCGGTGAGGAACGTCTTGTAGCCGGCGGCGTCGAATTCGCCGATGACGCGGGCGCGGTGCCACTTGTCGATCTGCGCCTGCAGGTCGTCGCGGTGGGCCAGCAGGTCCTGATTCTTCGGGGCCAGGTCGGTGATGACCTTGTCGACGCCCGCCCAGAAGCTGTCGGCGTCCACGCCGGTGCCGGGCAGCGCCTCGTTGGTGATGAAATCGTGCAGCACCTTGGCAACCCGAAGATTCCCGACGGTCACGCGCTCGGTCATGGTTCCTCCCTTAAACGTCGATCAAGTTTACCCGTGAGTAACCGCTCCCAAAGAGGCAGGACCTGCGTTGAGAAGCCCGTCACATCGGTGTCGTCATTGTGGCGCGCCGGGCAACGCGACCGCAGGAGCTCCAGGGGTGCCGAGTCGCCCGGCCAGCCAGGGCAGTGCATCGGCGAATACCCGGGCCGCGGTGGTGAAGCTGTGGTCGCCGCCCGACGGCACCACCGCGCATTCGATGCCGTAGCCGGCCGCCATCGAGCACAGGTGCTGCGCCGCCTCGTCGCGCTCGTTGTCCAGCGAGTCCGGCTCCACCGGTGGCACCGGGGTGTCCGTCACCGCCGCCGGGCGATACGTCGGGCTACCCGATCCGGGCACCGAGAACCAGGCCGCAACACTGTTGTAAGGCCCGTGGCGGGCCATCACGGTTTGCGGATCGAACGCCTGATACGCCGTCGCGTCGTTGCCGAACAGGCGGGCCACCGTCTGGTTCTTGGAACCGGCGTTGGGGCCGATCTGTCCGTCGATGTCGAGAAACGTGCTGAACAATTCCGGGTGCATCAACGTGGTGGTGAGCGCGCAGGTGCCCCCCGCGGACCAGCCGGCGAAACCCCAGTGGGCGGCCTCTTTGCTGGCGCCGAAATGGGAGATGACGTAGGGCACGAGAGCCTTGGTCAGGTGGTCGGCTGCCTCGCCGCGCGGCCCGTTGACGCATTCGGTGTCGTTGACGAACTCACCGCTGGTGTCCGCGAACACGAGAATCGGTGCGTTGCCACCGTGCGCGGCGGCAAACGCGTCGGCGGTGTTTCTGGCGTCGCCGCTGACCGGCCAGTCGCGCGGGGTACCGAACTCGCCGCCGGCCATCACGATCGCCGGCAGGGCGGGGGGAGGGCTGCTGGTGAACCAGGCCGGCGGTAGGTAGACCAATTCGTCGCGGTGCCGGAAGCCGGAGACATCCTCGGGAACCTTCACCGAGACCACCATTCCGTGCGACGGCCTGTCCCCGTGGCGCACCATGTCCTGCAACGTCGCCTGGTCGACCTCGTTGGGCATGTGAGCCCCGCGCACCCGGTCCGCCACGGACCCGACCGTCGGCAGGTACCCGGTCCAGGCGTTGACCGTGACCGCCAGACACAGCGCACACAGCGGGATGGCCGCCAGCGTGACGCCGCGGCGCACCCAACCGGTGCTGGACCAGTTGGTGATGGTGAGCACCGCCACCAGGCCGAGGGCGGCGATCCACACCCACGGCAGAGGGACCACCGGCCCGTCGGCGAGTGCCTGAGAGGAGACGAACCAGAACGCCGCCGCGGCCAAGATCCCGCCTGCGGCGATGCCGAGCAGTATCCAGCGCGGCCAGCGTCTGCTCGGCGTTCGCCATACGACGACCACGACGACCGCCGCCGCGACCACCTGGATCAGCACCGGCAGCCAACCGTGCGTCAGGGACACATCCGTCACCTGGCCCAAGATAGCGTGCCCAACTCCGCGGCACCCCGACGCGAAGACCGCAGGCGACCGGTCGGCCGAACCCTACTGTAGGCAATCGTTGTGGGGGGCAACTGAATTGAAGCGGTCGCTGATCCATTTCAGGGCGTTCGCCGGGTCCGTCTCGGCGGTTGTGCCAAACGTCACGACATCGCCCATGGCGCACGCCTGAGCCACCGCGCGATCGGTCCAGGCCTTGGGAATCACACCGTCCGGCCCGGCGGGGGTCAGCAACATCGGGGCCGTCGTCGGGCCCTGCGGCAACGAGGTCTTCTGAAGGTAACCACGCAACGCGTCCGTGGCGGCGGGGGTGGCCGGTCGGAGATCGTCGGGTGTCATCTGGCTGGTGACCGTGGCCCGTTTGGGTGACGGGCTGCCGACGCATCCACTCAGCGCATCCCAGTTGCTCTTGAGGACGCCGTGCCGGTAGTCGTCGATCTTGAACTCGCTGTACTGATTGGCCAGTGCGGAGAGGTATTGATGGAGCAGCAGCATCTGGTCTTTGGTCAGGTTGCCCGCGGCCGCATCATCGGCCAGACCGTCCAGCGCGGCCGTCGGCTCGGCGGCGACCACACCGACCAGTTGGCCGCCGAGACCGTAGTCACCCGCCAGTTCGTCGGCGGCCCAGACCGCCTGGCCACCCTGCCCGGACCCGTATCCGGCCCATCGGCCGGAGGTGTTCGGCACCAGCTTCGCGGTGGCCCGCACGGCGTCCATGATGTTGTAGGCCGCCGTCGCGGAATCCAGGAACGGATGCGGATCGTCGTCGTCGACCCCCAGTCCCTGATAGTCGGGGGCCACAACGACATATCCGGCGCTCACGAAAGTCTCGACTGCGGGTGTCAGCCCGCCCAGTGTGGGAGACCACGAAGGCGCGCAGTCGATTTCGCTCCCGGTGTTGGGGTGGCCCACCGCGATCACGGGCCAGCCCCCGGGTGGCGCGGCGCCGATGGGCACCAGGACCGCGCCCGACACCTTCGTCTCCGTGTCGCTGATCCCCGACGTCGACGTGTAGACGATGCGGGCGGCTTCCGAGGTTGCCTTACGCAACCCGGGGTCGAGATTGGGTAGCGAGTTGGCCGATATCAACGTGCCGGGGCCGCTGCCGCCGAAATCGCCCGGCAGCACCGGGCCGAACGTCGGGGTCGGCTTGGCGACCGGCTTGCTGCTGCCACAGCCCCCGAGTAATCCCGCCGCCACCGCCACCGCCGCCGACAACACCGCCAGGGTGCGTCTCACCGGGACACCAACTGCGCCTCGGCCACCATGTCCGCGCAGTGGTCGCGCAACGCCGTGCGCAGACTGGCCGCGGTGGTGGCGACCTCATGCTGGCGGCGGACGTATTCGGTTCTGCCGGAGGCAGTTTCGATGGTGATGGGCTCGATCCCGTACTCGAGCAGGTCATACGGGCTGGCCTGCATGTCCAGTAGTCGGGCCGCCGACGCCAGCTCGAAGCAGTCCGTCAGCAGTTCCGAGGGCACCAGCGGGCCGAGCTTGTAACACCACTTGTAGAGGTCCATGTTGGCGTGCACGCAGCCCGGCTGCTCATGGGCCACCTGGCCGGTGCGGCTCAGCGGCTCGGCGTTGCGGTCGACGGCGTCGTCGGTGAAGAAGCGGTAAGCATCGAAATGGCTGCAGCGCAACGGCATCGACTCCAGCACGGTGTCCGTCCCCGCGGGACCGAGCCGCAGCGGAACACCGTCGTGCCGCACCCCGGGGGAGCGGTACACCATCGCCCACTCATGCATGCCGAAGCAGTTCAGCCGGGCCGGCCGGTCCGCCGTCGCGGTCAGCAGGTCGGTGACGAAGGTGACGGTGGGTAACCGCGCAGCCAGGAACTCCCCGCTCAACCCGACCGCCGAGCCGCAGCGCTGGTATCCGGTACGCGTCAGGAATTTCTCGGCGCCCGGCCCGGCGAGCGCCGTCCCGAAACCCGGATGCCATTGGGCCAACTGGCGCGGGCGGAAGCTGTAGTAGGAGAACAGGAAATCCCATACCGGGTGGCTCTGGCCGGCCTGTGCCCGGGTGCGGTGTGCGGCGAGCAGCCGACCTACCCGGTCGGTGTGCCTGAGTTCGCGCTCGGCCCACTCCGTCTCACCGAGCAGGGTCTGCTCAGACACGGTGGGTTCCGTCGCGCACGATGCCCACCAGGTCCTCGACGAGGTCCTCCAGCGCCACCACCGCCGTGACCGCGCCGTCGGTGGTGACCAGGGCCAGATGGCTGTTGTTGCGCCGCATCCGGGACAGCGCCTCGGGCACCGACAGCGTGGCCGGCACCTGGACGAGGGGACGCACCATCGACGCGTCGAGCACCGCGTCCGGATCGTCGATCAGAGCCAGCACATCCTTGATGTGCAGATAGCCCAGCACGGCCCCGCCGGGGTCGGTCACCGGGAAGCGCGAGTAACCGGTCTCGGCGAGGGCGCTCTGCACCGCCTCTACCGTGGGTCCGGAACCCGGCGCCGCCACCGGTATGGCCCGAATCTGGCTGAGCGGGATGGCGATATCGGCGACGAAGCGGTCCCGGATCTGCAATGCCCGGGTCAGCCGGGTGTGCTCCTCATGGTCGAGCAGACCTTCCGACCGGGACTCGGCGATCATCTCCGACAGTTCGACGGTGGACACCGCGACGTCGAGTTCGTCCTTGGGTTCCACCCGCAGCATGCGCAGGGTGGAGTTCGCGGCCCAGTTGTAGAATGCGATGAACGGTTTCGCCAGCCGGATGTAGGCCAGATACGGCGGAACCAGCAGCATCGCCGCCGTTTCCGGCCCGGCGATCGCGATGTTCTTCGGCACCATCTCACCGAGCAGCACATGCAGGGTGACCACCACCGCCAGCGCCACGATGAACGAAACGGTGTGCAGCACGGCCTCATCGACGCCCAAAAGGGCGAACGGCTTCTCCAGCAGGTGCGCGACGGCGGGTTCGCCGACCCGGCCGAGCAGGATCGAGCAGATGGTGATGCCCAGCTGCGCGCCTGCCAGCATCAGCGACAGGTTCTCCGCGGCGCGCATGACGGTGACGGCACGCTTCTTGCCCTGTTCGGCAAGGGCTTCCAGGCGGTCGCGCCGCGCCGAGATGAGGGCGAACTCGGAAGCCACGAAGAAGGCGTTGGCGCCCAACAACAACACGGTGAGTACGACGGCGAGCAGATCACCCATGGCGCGGCTCCCTGTCTGCGGTGTCGTCCTTGTGGCCGAGTTCGCTCAGCTCCAGCAGGTCGATCCGGCGCCCGTCCATCCGCAGCACCGTGGCGTTCCAGCGCACCGGATCGTCGACGCTGTCGGGATCGAATGCGGCCAGTTGCACGGTGTCGCCGACCTCGGGGATGTGACCGAGTTCCTGGAGCACCAGCCCGCCGATGGTCTCGTAGTCGCCCTCGGGAGCTCGGAATGGTGTCTCCGAGTCGACCTCGTCGATGCGCAGCAGCCCGGACACCTGCCACCCGGTGCGCGCGTGCACCACATCCGGTCTGGCGTCGTCGTGTTCGTCGCGGACGTCGCCGACGATCTCTTCGATCAGGTCCTCCACGGTGACCATGCCCGCGGTGCCGCCGTACTCGTCGACCACCATCGCGGTCTGCAGACCGTTTGCGCGGATCTGGGTCATCACCGAGTCGCCGTCCAGCGTCGATGGGACGGTCGGCACCGGCAGCACCATGGTGGCCAGCCGGGTACTGGCCCGTTCGCCGGGCGGCACCTCGAAGATCTGCTTCACGTGCACCATGCCGATGGTCTGGTCGAGGTCGCCTTCGACGATCGGGAAGCGGGAGTGCCCGGTGCGCATCGCGGCCTCGACGAGGTCGGCGACGGTGTCATCGGACTCCAGCGTCTCGATCAACTGGCGCGGGGTCATCAGTTCCTCGGCCGACCGCTCGCCGAACTGCAGGGACCGGTCGACCAGCACCGCGGTGTCCGGATCCAGTGATCCACTGCGCGCGGAGTTTCGGACCAGGGACACCAATTCCTGCGGGGACCGGGCCGAGCGCAGTTCCTCGGCAGGCTCGATGCCGATCCGGCGCAGGATCCAGTTGGCGGTGCCGTTGGTGGCGTTGATCACCGGGGTGAGAATCCTGGAGAAATACCACTGCAGCGGAGCGGCGAAGCGCGCCGTCGGCAGCGGTTTGGCCACCGCGAGGTTCTTGGGCACCAGCTCGCCGAAGATCATCGACACCGAGGTGGCGATCAGCAGCGCCAGCACCAGGGCGACGCCGTCGATCATGGCGGCGGGGATCCGGATCGCCGACAACGGGGCGTGCAGCAGCCGCGCGACCACCGGTTCGGCCAGATAACCGGTGGCCAGGGTGGTGATCGAGATACCGAGCTGCGCACCCGACAGCTGGAACGACAGGGTGCGGTGCGCCTCGCGGATGAGCTCGTCGCGCCGCCCGCCGGCGCGGGCGTTCGCCTCGACGGTGCTGCGCTCCAGCGCGGTGAGGGAGAACTCGGCCGCGACGAACAACGCGGTGCCGGCCGTCAGCGCGATGAACGCCAGAAGCGAGAGAAGTGTCATGGTGAGGCTCATCGCCAGCTCACCACGCTGAGGCCGGGCCGCGAGCCCGGCTGTCTAGGGGAAGGTTCGGCGTCGCCGGATTCACCGGCGGGCGAGGACGCCGCGGGAACCCCCGAGCCCATTTCGAAACCGTGGGCTTCCACGGGTGCCTGTGGCACGCGATCCCTTTCGCCAAAATCGGCGCAGCATTGTGCATTGCGCCGGTAAGGCTCAATGGTAGCTTGCCCCGACGATGACCCGGTCTCACCAACCGCTGGGCAGCGGATGTCCCTCCGCGAAACCGGCCGCGGACTGGACCCCGAGGATCACCTTGTCGTGCAGCTCGGGTAGCGATGCGGCGCCGACGTAGGTGCAGGTGCTGCGCACCCCCGAGGTGATGTGGTCGAGCAGGTCCTCCACGCCGCCGCGGGCCGGGTCCAGCGCCATCCGAGAGCTGGAGATGCCTTCCTCGAACAAGGCCTTGCGGGCGCGGTCGAACGCCCCGTCGGCGGCCGTCCTCGCGGCGACCGCGCGTTTGGACGCCATGCCGTAGCTCTCCTTGTACGGCAGGCCGTCGCGGTCGCGCAGCAGGTCTCCCGGGGACTCGTAGGTGCCGGCGAACCAGGAGCCGATCATCACATTCGACGCGCCGGCGGCCAGGGCCAGTGCCACGTCGCGGGGATGCCGCACGCCACCGTCGGCCCAGACGTGACCACCGAGTTCCTTTGCCGCAGAGGAACATTCGACCACCGCGGAGAACTGGGGACGTCCGACACCTGTCATCATCCGGGTGGTGCACATGGCGCCCGGTCCGACGCCGACCTTGACGATGGTGGCGCCCGCCTCGATCAGGTCACGGGTGCCGTCGGCCGACACCACGTTGCCCGCGGCGATGGGCAGACCGAGGTCCAGGGCCGCCACGATGGCGATCGCGTCGAGCATCTTGGCCTGATGGCCGTGGGCGGTATCGATCACGAGCACGTCGGCGCCGGCCTCGGCCAGTCCGCGCGCCTTGGCGCCGACATCGCCGTTGATCCCGACCGCCGCGGCGATGCGCAACCGGCCCTTCGCGTCGACGGCCGGGGTGTAGATGCCGGCCCGGATGCTGCCGGTCCGGGTCAGCACGCCGGCCAGTTCACCGTCGGTGCCGGTGAGCACCGCGACACCCACCGGCGAGTGCTCCAGCAGATCGAACACCTTGCGCGGATCGGTGCCCGCCGGAGCGGTGACGAAATCGGTGAGCGCGACGTCGCGGACCCGGGCGAATCGGTCGACCCCTGCGCACGCGGCCTCGGTGATCAGTCCGACCGGGCGATCGCCGTCGACGACGACGGCGGCACCGTGGGCGCGTTTGTGGATCAGCGCCAACGCATCCGACACCGCGCTGTCCGGGGTCAGCGTCACCGGGGTGTCGGCCACCAGGTCGCGGGACTTGACGAAGTCGACGGTCTCGGCGACCGCGGACAGCGGCAGATCCTGCGGCAGCACGACAATGCCCCCGCGGCGGGCGACCGTCTCGGCCATCCGTCGGCCGGCCACCGCGGTCATGTTGGCGACCACCACCGGGATGGTGGTGCCGGAGCCGTCCACAGTGGACAGGTCGACGTCGAAACGCGACGTGACCTCGGATCGGCCCGGCACCACGAAGACGTCGTTGTAGGTCAAGTCATAAGGCGGGGTGTGCCCGTCGAGAAACCTCACGGCGTCCAGTCTAGGTTTCCTCCGACGTCAGGCTTCGACTTCGCTGCGGTCCGCGCTCCAGAGCGTGTGGAACTTCTTGCCCTCGGGGGCGTCGGTGCGCCCGTAGGTGTGCGCGCCGAAGAAGTCCCGCAGACCCTGCGTCAGCGCGGCGGGCAGCCGCTCGGTGCGCAGCGCGTCGTAGTACGACAGCGACGAGGCGAAACCCGGGACCGGAATCCCCAACTCGGTGGCCTTGATCACGACCCGGCGCCAGCTGTCGATACCGGCTTCGACCGCGTCTCGGAAGTACGGCGCGGCGATCAGGGTGGCCAGGTCGGCGTCGTCGTCGTAGGCCTCCTTGATCCGGTTGAGGAACTTCGCCCGGATGATGCAGCCGCCGCGCCAGATGGTGGCCATGTCACCGAGGGTGATGCCCCACCCGTATTCGGCCGAGCCGGCCTGGATCTGGTTGAAGCCCTGGGCGTAGGCGATGATCTTCGAGGCGTACAGCGCCTTGCTGACGTCGTCGATGAATTGTGCTGATTCGGAAGGCTTGTCGCCGAGCTCGCCGGAGGCCAATCCCGTGGTCGCCTTGCGCTGGGCGACCGAGCCGGACAGCGCGCGGGCGAACACCGCTTCGGCGATACCGGTCACCGGCACGCCGAGGTCGAGGGCGGCCTTGACCGTCCACCGCCCGGTGCCCTTCTGCTCGGCCTCGTCGACGATCACGTCGACCAGTGGCTTACCGGTCTTGGCGTCCACCTGGCGCAGCACCTCGGCGGTGATCTCCACCAGGTAGCTGTCCAGGTCGCCGGCGTTCCACTCGGTGAACACGTCGGCGATCTGGCCGGCCTCCAAGCCGAGTCCGTCGCGCAGCAACTGGTAGGCCTCGCCGATGAGCTGCATGTCGGAGTACTCGATGCCGTTGTGCACCATCTTCACGAAGTGCCCGGCACCGTCGGGGCCGATGTGGGTGCAGCACGGCACGCCGTCGACGTGCGCGGAGATCTCCTCCAGCAGGGGGCCGAGCGACTTGTAGGACTCGGCGGGGCCACCGGGCATGATCGACGGGCCGTTGAGCGCGCCTTCCTCACCGCCGGAGATCCCGGCGCCGACGAAGTGCAGGCCGCGCTCGCGGATCGCCTTCTCGCGGCGGATGGTGTCGGTGTAGAGCGCGTTGCCGCCGTCGATGATGATGTCGCCGGGCTCCATCGCGTCGGCCAGTTCGTTGATGACGGCGTCGGTCGGGTCACCGGCCTTGACCATGATGATCACGCGGCGCGGCTTCTCCAGGGCGTCGAGGAACTCGGCGATCGTCTCGCTGCGGACGAACTTGCCCTCGGACCCGTGTTCGGCCAGCAGCGCGTCGGTCTTGGCGATCGACCGGTTGTGCAGTGCCACGGTGTAACCGTGGTGGGCGAAGTTGCGGGCGAGATTGGAACCCATCACGGCAAGGCCGGTGACTCCAATTTGGGCGGTGCCGGTCTCGGTCATGCAGACGCCTTTCGTTGTTTTGTTGTGAATAGCCATGCAGCGCGGGATGTCCCGCCTAGTTGGCGAAGAGTCGGTGCAACTCGGTGAGCCACGGAATGGCCAGCGCCAGGGTCGGCAACACCAAGATGGCCGCGGCCGTCAGGTAGGCGCCCACTGCGAGTACCAGACTATTGCCCTTGCCGCCGAGGCGCCGCACTCGCAGGACGGTGGTGGGACCGCCGGCGGCCAGCGCGCCCGACGGGGTGCGGCCGGCCGCGCACGCCACCAGCGCGCGGGCCAGGGGAGTCGGGCCGGTGACGCGGACGGCGGCGTCGTCGGCGAGCAGTTCGATGAGCAGCCGGACGGCGTCGAGGGCGTTGCCGCTGCGGACGAAGCGCGGGAACGCGGCGTGCACGGCGGTGAACATCTCCAGCACCAGGTCGTGCCGGGCGCGCAGGTGGGCGCTCTCGTGGCTGAGGATGGCGTCGATCTCGGCTTCCGACAGCGTGGTCAGGGTGCCTTCGCTGACGACGACGCGGCTGCGGACGCCGGGCAGGCAGTAGGCCATCGGCTGGGCGATGCCGAGCACGCGCAGACCGGCCGGTCGGCGGGCCGGTGCGGGCACCGTATCGCGGGACATCCCGACCAGGTCGACCAGCATCCGGTGGTGTGCGCGCCGCCGCCGGGTCGCGACGGCGACGGCCAGTACCGCGACGATGAGCCGGACGCCGATCATCACCGTCACCGCGAACACCGCGATGTAGAGCAGCCACAACGGCCAGCCCAGAACGACGATCTCGCTGGTCAGCGTGGCGGTGGGCTTGCCGTCCGGGCCCGGCACGAGCAACCGGCTGGCGATGGAGATACCCGCGGAGAAGGCGGAGAGCACGGCGGCCAGCGCGATGGCCTGCCAGAGCACGATGGCCGCACGCGGCGCCCGCTGTGGCCAGGTCGCACGCGCGAGCAGCGCCGGCACGGGGCCGACGAGCAACAACGCGACGATGGAGAAGGCCAGGGCGGACACGCCGCTAGTGTCTCTCAGCCGATGGTCGAATTACCAGCGGGCGGCGCGATCTGGTGCTTGGCCTCCAACTCGGCCAGGGCACGGCGCAGCGCGGCGGCCTCACCGGCGCCGACCCGCTCGACGAAATGGACGAGGGCGGCCTCGCGGCTGCCCGAGTCGGCGGCCTGGTCCAATGCGTCGACCATCAGGCCGGCGACGAGTTCGTCGCGGCCATGGGTGGGGGCGTAGCGGTGGGCCCGATCATCACGGTGCTGGACGACGAGATTCTTCTTCGCCAACCGCTGCAGGACGGTCATGATCGTCGTGTAGGCGAGGTCCCGGCGTGCCGCCAGCGCCTCGTGCACCTGCCGCACCGTCTGCGGCTCACACGAGGTCCAGAGGTGATCCATCACCTCACGCTCGAGTTCCCCGAGCCGCGTCAACTTGGCCATATTCCGTTCACTCTCCTGAGCAATCAATCAAGCGTACTACGCCTTTACTACCGAGCGTCGTATCTAATTTCCGTGCCTCGTCCAACGTGTCGGTGGGCACGCTTCGTTCCCGGTCACGCCGTTTTTCCCGGCAACCTGTGAGTCGGGTCACAGGTTTTGGCCTCCCCGTCGGGTGTGACTATAGTAAGGCTAACCTAACTGAACGAGGAGGTGCGGATGACGGTCATGGTCGACGACCCGCTGATTGCCCGGATGTCGATTCGGCGGGCTCTGCCGTTGCATGAATCGAGCCGGCGGCTGCGCGAGTTGTATCCGGAATGTCCGCGGGTATACGGCGTCGCGGTGATGGGGGACCTGTCCCGCCGGCGCTGGTGGCCGCTCGCTGAGGTGCTCACGACCGACCGTCTGCAGGCCATGTTCGACGCCGCCGTCGCCGAGACCGACAGTCGCGCCGCGGTGGCCCAGCAGCTGGCCGCCACGCTGGCGCACGTCGTCGTCGGCCGGGTGGTGCCGTTGATCGTGCTGGAGGGCCGGGCCTGGGACACCGGATTGGAGAATCTGTGGGTGCACGTCGATTCCGAGGGTGCCATCGACTGGGTGGGTGTCGTGGATCCGACGCTGCGGGCGCTGCCGGACGACCCGCACCTGGCGACCCGGTCGAGCGTGGGTGCGGTGCGCAGCACCCGCGACGGCATCGTGGCGCTGCCGAGCGAGGGCGCGCTGACGACGTGGGTGGCCCATCGCAGTCACCGGGCGCTGGCCCCGCTGTTCGTGAAGCTCGGCGAGGTCACCGACGGCGCGATGTCCGTCGCCGCCATGTGGAACGTGGTCGGGACGGCCGTCGTGAGTGCCGCGACGCAGGTGCCGTTGCTGGCCGGCTCCAGTGAGCTCACGAGCATGCGGCGCAGCCAGGCGATCCTCGATGCGCTTGTCGGGTTCGGCCTGCCGGTTCGCGGCACGAGCCGGATCTCGATGGGGAAGGTATTGCAAAATTAGGGCAGCCTTGCCTACTATTTAGATGCGAGGCTAACGGACCGAGCCGGAGTCCTGAGGGCTGCAGAGACCCCCGGTCCACTCGAAGGATGGGCCCCGCGCACACAGTGCGCGGGGCCCATCCGCAATTCTGCCCCGGGCCCGTGTAGACAGAGCACTGTGACCGCACCTGGACTGGACACCCTCGGCAAGGGCTTCGACAGCGAACTCGGACTGACTTACCTGGAGGTCACGCCGGACGGCGGACGCGCCCAGCTGACCATCACCGACAAGGTGCTGCAGCCGTGGGGCATCGTGCACGGCGGCGTGTACTGCTCCATCGTCGAGAGCCTGGCCAGTGTGTCGGGCCACGTCTGGCTCAGCGAGCACGGCGGCGGCACGGTGGTCGGCGTCAACAACAACACCGACTTCCTGCGCGCCATCGGATCCGGCACCGTCACCGCCGTCTCCGAACCCATCCACCGCGGGCGCCGCCAGCAGCTGTGGCTGATCACCATCACCGATGCCGACGACCGCGTCGTCGCACGCGGCCAGGTCCGGCTGCAGAACGTCGAAGGTTAGATACGGCCGCGGTGGCCCGCCCGCGCTGCTGAATGCGGCGCGCCGTGGCAATATCGCTCGCTATGCGTTTAACGCCGCATGAACAAGAGCGGCTACTCATTTCCTATGCCGCGGATTTGGCGCGGCGCCGGCAAGCCCGCGGGCTGACCCTCAATCACCCCGAGGCCGTCGCACTCATCACCGACCACATCCTCGAAGGTGCCCGCGACGGGCGGTCGGTCGCCGAGCTGATGGTCAGCGGACGCGACGTGCTCGCGCGCGATCAGGTGATGGAAGGTGTGCCGGAGATGCTGCACGACGTACAGGTCGAGGCGACCTTCCCGGACGGCACCAAACTCGTCACCGTCCACCACCCGATCCCGTGAGGTGGGTGCACACATGATTCCCGGCGAGTTCCTCTACGGCGACGGCGACATCGCCCTCAATGCCGATGCTGCCCGGCTGACCCTCGATGTCGTGAACACCGGTGACCGCCCCGTGCAGGTGGGCAGCCACGTGCACCTGCCGCAGGCCAACGCCGCACTCGACTTCGACCGGGCCGCCGCGCACGGGCACCGCCTCGACATTCCGGCCGGCACCGCCGTCCGGTTCGAACCCGGTATCGCCCAACGGGTTTCGCTGGTCCCGCTGAGCGGGTCCCGCGAGGTGTACGGGCTGTCGCTGAACCCGCCCGGCAGATTGGACCCGCCCCAGTGAGCTCACTTTCCCGCGAGCGTTACGCCGCGCTGTTCGGTCCCACCACCGGTGACCGGATCAGGCTGGCCGACACCGACCTGCTCGTCGAGATCACCGAGGACCGCAGTGGGGGACCCGGGCTGGCCGGTGACGAGGCGGTGTTCGGCGGCGGCAAGGTGCTGCGCGAGTCGATGGGGCAGTCCAGGGCGACCCGCGCCGACGGCGCGCCCGACACCGTCATCACCGGCGCGGTGATCCTCGACTACTGGGGAATCATCAAGGCCGATATCGGAATCCGCGACGGCCGGATCGTCGCCATCGGCAAGGCGGGCAACCCCGACATCATGTCCGGGGTACATCCGGACCTCGTCGTCGGACCGTCCACCGAGATCATCGCGGGCAACGGCCGCATCGTCACCGCCGGCGCCATCGACTGCCACGTGCACCTGATCTGCCCGCAGATCATGGAGGAAGCCCTCGGCGGCGGCATCACCACGATCATCGCCGGAGGCACCGGCCCGGCCGAGGGCAGCAAGGCCACCACCGTCACCCCCGGGGCCTGGCATCTGGCCCGGATGTTGGAGGCGCTGGACACCTGGCCGCTGAACGTCGCCCTGCTGGGCAAGGGCAACACCGTCAGCGCCGAGGCGATGTGGGAGCAATTACGCGGTGGCGCAGCAGGATTCAAGCTGCATGAGGACTGGGGCACCACACCGGCCGCCATCGAT
Organism: Mycobacterium sp. P2_H7; assembly: GCF_056403275.1. Taxonomy (NCBI): domain Bacteria; kingdom Bacillati; phylum Actinomycetota; class Actinomycetes; order Mycobacteriales; family Mycobacteriaceae; genus Mycobacterium; species Mycobacterium sp. P2_H7. Next base: position 276,959 of record NZ_JBFUFU010000004.1, read on the forward strand.
GCGTGCCTGACGGTGTCCGACGCCGCCGGCGTGCAGGCCAACATCCACACCGACACGCTCAACGAGGCCGGTTTCGTGGAGGACACCCTGGCCGCCATCAAGGGTCGTGGCATCCACGCGTACCACACCGAAGGGGCCGGCGGCGGGCATGCGCCCGACATCATCACCGTCGCTTCGCATCCCAATGTGCTGCCGAGCTCGACGAATCCGACCCGGCCGCACACGGTGAACACCCTCGACGAGCATCTCGACATGCTGATGGTGTGTCACCACCTCAACCCGAGCATCCCGGAGGATCTGGCGTTCGCGGAGAGCCGGATCCGGCCGTCGACCATCGCCGCCGAGGACCTGCTGCACGATATCGGCGCCATCTCGATGATCGGCAGCGACGCCCAGGCGATGGGCCGGATCGGCGAGGTGGTACTGCGCACCTGGCAGACGGCGCACGTGATGAAGCGCCGCCGCGGCGCCCTGCCCGGTGACGGTGCGGCGGACAACAATCGGGCCCAGCGCTATGTCGCGAAATACACGATCTGCCCGGCCGTCGCGCACGGACTGGATCACGAGGTCGGCTCCGTGGAGGTCGGCAAACTGGCCGACCTGGTGCTGTGGGAGCCCGCCTTCTTCGGGGTACGCCCGCACGCGGTGATCAAGGGCGGCATGATCGCGTGGGCGGCGATGGGTGATGCCAACGCCTCCATCCCCACCCCGCAGCCCGTGCTGCCGCGCCCGATGTTCGGTGCGACGCCGGCCGCGGCGGCGGCCACGTCGGTGCACTTCGTCTCGCCGCAGGCCGTCGAGGACGGTCTGGCCGAGCGCTTGGACATCCGGCGGAAGCTGGTGGCAGTCAAGAATGTTCGGCACGTCGGAAAGGCGCAGATGCCGCTCAACGACGCACTGCCTCGGATCGAGGTGGATCCGGACACCTTCACGGTACGCATCGACGGTGACGTCTGGACCGAACAACCGGCGGTCGAACTCCCCATGGCGCAGCGCTACTTCCTGTTTTGATGAGCTCACTGGCAACGCTTCTGGCACTCGCGGATTCGCGGCTACCCACCGGTGGGCACGTCCACTCCGGCGGGATGGAGGAGGCGGTCACCGCGGGGTTGGTCACCGACGTGGCGACGCTGCGCGCCTACCTGCGCCGCCGGATCCGGACGCAGGGCCTGGTGACGGCGTCATTGGCCGCGGCCGTCCAGACGGGCGCGTTGTCCGTCGCCGCCGCCGATGCGGAAACCGATGCCCGCACCCCCGCGCCGGCCGCCAGGGCCGCGTCCCGGGCTCAGGGCCGCGGGCTCACCCGGTTGGCCAAAAAGATCTGGCCCGAACACGATTGGGGCCCGCTGGGCATCAAACCGCACCTTGCGGTGGTGGCCGGGCAGGTCGGGATCGCCAGCGCGGTGGCCCCCGAGCACACCGCCCTGTCGATGGTCTACACCACCATGACCGGCTCGGCGACGGCGGCGCAGCGCCTGCTGGCCCTGGACCCCGCCGATGTCGCGGCGCTGACCTTTGAACTGTCCCCGCTGTGCGAGCAGACCGCCGCGCTGGCGGTCAAGGAACTCGCCGACCTGTCCGATCCCCTGCTCGACGTGCTGGCCCAGCAGCACGCGACCCGCGAACGTCCCCTCTTTGTGAGCTGAAAAGGATTGCCATGCCACCACATGTCATCGACGGAGAACCGCACACCCACGCGAACCGGCCCAAGCGGGTCCGCCAACCGGGGGAGCCGCTGCGCATCGGGGTGGGTGGGCCCGTCGGCTCGGGAAAGACCGCCCTGGTGGCCGCGTTGTGCCGCCAGTTGCGCGACAAGATCTCACTGGCCGTCCTGACCAATGACATCTACACCACAGAGGATGCCGACTTCCTGCGCCGCCACGCGGTGCTGCCCGACGAACGGATCGCGGCGGTGCAGACCGGCGGCTGCCCGCACACCGCCATCCGCGATGACATCACCGCCAACCTCGACGCGATCGACGATCTGATCGAGGCGAACCCAGGTCTGGATCTCATCCTGGTGGAGTCCGGCGGCGACAACCTGACCGCCACGTTCTCGTCCGGTCTGATCGACGTGCAGATTTTCGTCGTCGACGTGGCCGGCGGTGACAAGGTGCCACGCAAAGGTGGTCCCGGCGTGACGTTCTCAGATCTGTTGGTGATCAACAAGACCGACCTCGCACCGATGGTGGGTGCCGACCTCGAAGTGATGCGCCGCGATTCCACCACGGTGCGCGAGGGCCGGCCGTTCGTCCTCATCTCGCTCACCGACGACCCGACCGCGGACCTGGTCCTGCGCTGGGTGCAGGAGCAACTGCGGGTCCCGGTCTCGAGCTGACATGCGTTCCGACGTCCTGCTGGTGGCCTCGCCGGGCCGTAGCCCGCGCATCGAATGCCACGGGGGACTGGCCGCCCGCCGCACCGCGGCCGACACCGTGCACCTGATCTCGGCGGCGGCCACCCCGCTCGGTGGGGATGGCATCGCGATCCGCATCGTCGTCGAGGCCGGCGCGGTGCTGCGCGTGCGCTCGGTGGCGGCCACCATGGTCCTGCCCGGCGCGGCCACCGTCGAATCGCACAGTGCGTGGGATCTGCAGGTGGACGGCGAACTCGACCTGGACCTGCAACCCACCGTCGTGGCCGGCGGTTCGCGGCACGTGGCCGGTACCCGGCTACGGCTGGGCCGTGACGCCCGCGCCAGGGTGCGCGAGAGCGTCCAGATCGGCCGGACGGGGGAGACGCACGGGTACTGGTCCGGCGCGATGCACGCCGACCTGGACGGAACGCCGCTGCTGCGGCACCGCGTCGAACTGGGCGGCGGCACCGTGACCGACGACGAACTGGGCAGCCCACGGGCCTGCGTCAGCGAATTGCGTTACCCGCAAACGAGTTTCGAGAGTCCTGGGATGGTTCTCGAACTCGCTGCGGGTGGCTGCCTGTCGACGTGGCAGGGCGAGCGGCTCTGATGATCCCCGGTCGCTGCGCTCCAGCCCGCCGCCAGATCAGCTGGCGCGTTCCTGCTCGATGGCCGCCGCCGCCGCGATCTCCTGGAGTTCCTCGATCCTGGTTCTGGCGTAGGCCTGCTGTTCGGTGATGGTCAGCTGACCGCGCTGGCGGCTCAGGAACGTCACCGTCCACGACAGGATCGTGGCGACCTTGGTCTTGAACCCGACCAGGTAGATCAGGTGCAGGCCCAGCCAGGCCAGCCAGGCGATGAAGCCGCTGAATTCCAGCTTGCCGACCTTGGCCACGGCGTTCCACTTGGACACGGTGGCCATCGAGCCCTTGTCGAAGTACTTGAACGGGAGGCGCGGCTTCGGGATGGTGCCGTGCTCGCGGGCCTTCGCCTCGTTCTTGAGGATGGCCGCCACGTACTTCGCACCCTGGATGGCACCCTGCGCCATGCCGGGCACGCCGTCGACGAAGGCCATGTCGCCGATGACGAACACGTTGGGGTGCCCGGGAATCGACAGATCCGGGTTGACCTTCACGCGGCCGGCCCGGTCGATCTCGGTCTCGGACTGGGCGGCCAGGTCCTTGCCCAGCGGGCTGGCCTGCACACCGGCCGACCACACCTTGCTCGCCGACTCGATCCGGCGGATGGTGCCGTCCTTGTCCTTCACCGTGATGCCGTTGCGGTCCACATCGGTGACCATGGCGTTGAGCTGGATCTCGACGCCCATCTTCTCCAGCCGCTCCTTGGCGCGCAGCCCGAGCTTCTCACCCATGGGCGGCAGCACGGCGGGGGCGGCGTCGAGCAGGATGACATGCGCTTCGGTCGGGTCGATGTGCCGGAAGCTGCCCTTGAGCGTCTGGTCGGAGAGCTCCTGTATCTGACCGGCCATCTCCACACCGGTGGGTCCGGCGCCGACGACGACGAAGGTCAGCAGCTTCTTGCGACGCTCGGGATCGCTGGACCGCTCGGCCTGCTCGAACGCGCCGAGGATGCGGCCACGCAGCTCGAGTGCGTCATCGATGGTCTTCATGCCGGGCGCCCACTCCGCGAAGTGGTCGTTGCCGAAGTAGGACTGGCCCGCGCCGGCCGCCAGGATCAGCGTGTCGTAGGGCGTGCTGTAGGTGTGGCCGAGCAGCACCGAATCCACGGTCTTGCGCTCGAGGTCCACCCGCGTCACGTCGCCCAGCAACACCTGCGCGTTGTCCTGCTTACGCAGGATCAGCCGGGTCGGCGGCGCGATCTCACCCTCGGAGATGATGCCGGTGGCGACTTGGTACAGCAGCGGCTGAAACAGGTGATGCGTGGTGCGCGCGATCAACTTGATGTCGACGTCGGCGCCCTTGAGGGCCTGGGCGGCGTTCAATCCGCCGAATCCCGAACCGACGATGACGACCTTATGCCGATCCGATGCCGTAGCTCCGGGATGGCTCATTGCTGCTCCTAGCGGACGTACTTTGTCAATACAACCTCTAGGGTAGTCGGTGGCCATCCCACCGGTGCGGTGAGATGGCGCACCGACGGTGAATGTTTACCCAGAAATCAGCGGCAGGAGTGCTTCGCCCACCGCCGCGACACCTCCGGGGGTGTAACCGCCGATGGTGAACGCACTGAGGATGACGCCGTCGACGCCGGCGTCGTACACCTTCTCCTTGAGCTGCTCGGCCACCTGTTGGGGCGAGCCATAGACGGCCTGCTGCTTGAAATCGTCCGGAATGGCATCGGCGGTGTACTGCTCGCCGATGAGGGCGAACGCCAGCACGCTGGTTTCCAGGGTCGCCGGGTCGCGGTCGATCTTCTCGCAGTTCTCCTTGACCACGGCCACCTTGCGGGGCAGCTCGTCGAAGCCGGCGATGATGTTCAGGTGGTCGAAGTAGCGGGCGGCCAGCGGGATGGTCTTCTTCTCGCCGCTGCCGCCGATCATCAGCGGAATGTGGTCCCGGAAGCGAGGATTGGCGAAGGCATCCTGGGTCTTGTAGTACGTGCCGTCGACGGTGACGCGGTCACCCTTGAGCATCGGCATGATGATCTCGAGCGCCTCGTCGAGCTTCTTGAAGCGCTCGGTGAAGGTGCCGAATTCGTAGCCGAGGCTGTCGTGTTCCAGCTCGAACCAGCCGGTGCCGATACCCAGGACCGCACGGCCCTGGCTGATGACGTCCAACGTGGTGATGGCCTTGGCCAGCAGCGTCGGGTTGCGGTAGGTGTTGCCGGTGACCAACGTGCCCAACTGCACCTTCTCGGTGGAGGCGGCCAGCGCCCCGAGGGTCGTGTAAGCCTCCAGCATCGGCTCCTCAGGGGCGCCGAGTCCGGGGAGCTGGTACAGGTGGTCCATCACGAAGACGGAATCGAATCCCGCCTGTTCGGCCTCGCGCGCCTGCGCGACGACGGTCGGGAAGATTTCGGAAACGCCTGTGCCGTAGGAGAAATTGGGAATCTGAAGTCCGAGTCGAATCGCCATGGGACTTACGTAACCACACCGAAGCGGAGGGGTCACCCCGTTTAGCTGCGGGCGAACGGGGGAATATCTCAGCCGAAGTTGGCGAGCGCGCCCTGGCTCACGTGCAGCGTCTGGCCGGTGATGTGCCGCGCCGACTGCGTGGTGAGGAACAGCGCCAACCGGGTGAGCTCGACGCCCACCGGCGAAGCGGCATCGCCCGCACCGTCATACCCGGGCTCGGCGCCCTTGCCCGTGGCCACCGCGTTCACGGTGATGCCCCGGATGCCGTAATGGGATGCCTGGCCGGCCGTCCAGTTGGACACGGCGGCCTTGATGGCGGCGTCGACGCCGCCATCGGCCGGGTTGCCCGGAATGACGTTGATGATCGACCCGCCCGAACTCAGCTGATCACCGAGGATCTGGACGGTGAGGACCGCTGACAGCAGCGTCGCGTCGAGCGTCTGCCGCCAGGCGGTGGCGTGGTCGGCCAGCGTGAACGTCCGGGGGTCTTTCGCATCCCAGCGTGGTGCGGGCACGTTGACGATGCAGTCGAGGTGCAGAGGTAATGCCTCGCGCGCCGCGGTCAGGCTGGCGGCGTCGGTGTTGTCGGCGACCACGAAGGTGGCGTCCAGCTCTTTGGCGAGCACTTCGAGGTCGTCGTGACGGGCGCCGACGAGCACCACGTCGTGGCCCTCATCGCGGAAGCCGGTGGCGACCACACGGCCGAGCTCGGTATCGCCGCCGGTGAGCAGCACCTCCATGTGGTTACCTCCTCGTTCGGCGCTGAACACAGCGAGAGGTGTCGATGTTACTGGACAGTAGCTAGGCCGCGAAATCCGACCCGCCGCACGAGGCCCGCGAGGTCACTTATGGTGTGGCGCATGGGGCTGCCGCGCTGGATCTACCTCCCGGCAGCGGTGGGGACCCTGTTCGTGTTGCTCCCGCTGCTGGCGATGGCGGTGAAGGTCGATTGGCCGAGTTTCTGGTCGCTGATCACCAGCCATGCCTCCCTGACCGCTCTGGAACTCAGCTTGCGCACCTCGGCCGCGAGCACGGTCATGTGCATGGTGCTCGGGGTGCCGATGGGCCTTGTGCTGGCCCGCAGCCGTTCACGGCTGATCGGAGCACTGCGTCCGGTGATCCTGCTGCCGTTGGTGCTGCCGCCCGTCGTCGGCGGCATCGCACTGCTCTACGCATTCGGCCGGTTGGGACTGCTGGGCCGCTACCTGGAGGCCGCCGGCATCCAGATCGCGTTCACGACGGTGGCCGTGGTGCTGGCGCAGACGTTCGTGTCGCTGCCCTTCCTGGTGATCGCCCTGGAGGGCGCGGCACGCACCGCGGGCGCCGACTATGAGGTGGTGGCGGCGACGTTGGGGGCGCGCCCGACGACGGTGTGGCGGCGAGTCACGTTGCCGCTGCTGGCGCCGGGCCTGGTGTCTGGCGCCGTGCTCGCCTTCGCCAGATCCCTGGGTGAATTCGGCGCCACCCTCACCTTCGCAGGTTCGCGGGAGGGCGTCACACGGACCCTGCCGCTGGAGATCTATCTGCAGCGGGAGAGCGACGCCGACGCGGCGGTCGCGCTCTCGGTCCTGCTGGTGCTGGTGGCCGCGGTGGTGGTGCTCGGGCTCGGCGCGCGGCGGTTGCGCACCACTGCATGGCAGACGCCATGAGCCGGATCGAGGTCAGCCTGGAGGTGACGCGGCGCGACGTGCGCCTGGACCTCGACGTCGCCGGGGGCGAGGTGCTCGCGGTCCTCGGCCCCAATGGCGCAGGCAAGTCGACGCTGCTCGAGGTGCTGGCCGGTGTGGTGCGCCCCGATCGCGGGCACGTGCGGGTCGGTGACCGGACCCTGACGGACTGCGCCGCGGGCAAACAGATCGCGACCCACGACCGGCGGATCGGTCTGCTCATGCAGGACGCGTTGCTGTTCCCGCACCTGAGCGTGCTGGACAATGTGGCGTTCAGCCCGCGCAGCGGAAAGCGGTTGAGCCGCAAGGATTCCCGGAATATCGCCGAGACGTGGCTGGTCGAGGTGGGCGCCGGCGATCTGGTCGACAGGATGCCGGGGCAGCTGTCGGGCGGGCAGGCCCAGCGGGTCGCGCTGGCGCGGGCACTGGCCGCTGAACCCGATGTGCTGCTCCTCGACGAACCGATGGCCGGACTGGACATATCCGTGGCGACGGCGATGCGTGCGACGCTGCGGCGGGTGCTGACCCGCGACGGGCGGGCTGCCATCTTGGTCACCCACGATCTGCTGGATGTCGTGACCCTCGCGGATCAGGTCGCCGTGCTGGAGGCGGGCCGGGTGGTCGAACACGGGCCCGCCACCCAGATCCTCGCCGTTCCGCGCAGCACGTTCGGCGCGCGGTTCGCCGGCGTGAATCTGGTCAACGGCCGATGGGAGGACGGCGCGCTGCGCACCGAGTGGGGCACGCAGTGGTACGGAAGCCCGCAATCGGATATCGCGACAGGAGACCCGGTGGTGGCAGTGTTCGCGCCCGCCGCGGTGGCTGTCTACCGCGACGCGCCGCACGGCAGTCCGCGCAACGCGGTGCAGGTGACCGTCGCCGAGTTGGACAGCCGCGGGCCGGCGATTCGGGTTCGGGCCGAAGCACAACCGGACGGCGCACCCGGATTGGCGGCGGATATCACCGCCGACGCGGCCGCCGAACTACGGCTGGCACCCGGCGAGCGGATTTTCTTCACGGTGAAGGCGCAGGAGCTGACGATTCAACCGGCGTCGTAACACCGCGCCGTGCGGCGGCGAAATAGCCGGCAAGACCACCCCGACGCGGCGGGGTGGGCACAGCTGTGAGCACATGCCGTCAGCTATGTGTGATAGTGCGCCTTGTCACGAGATTCATTGTGGCCAGCAACTTCCCAGATTGGCACTCTAAGAGCAACTCACACTTGCGTCACGGCCGTAACACGGTATTTTCTTCCCCATGGATCAGCCGGACGTGCGCCCGCCGCACCGCAAGCGTCTCTCTACCGCACTGGCGATCGCGGCCGCGGCCGCACTGACACTGCCGATCGCGGTGTCGCATGCCGACCCGGTGCCGGCGCCGCCCGCGCCGGTTCCTGCCCCGGCCCCCGTCGATCCCAACGTGCCGCCGGCTCCGGCGCCGCCGCCGGCCCCCGTCGATCCCAATGCGCCCCCGGCCGATCCCAACGCTCCGGCCCCGCTGCCCCCGCCGCCTCCGCCGGAGCCCGGCCGGGTCGACAACGCTGCCGGTGGTTTCAGCTACGTCGTGCCTGCGGGCTGGAAGGTGGCCGACGCCACCCAGCTGTCCTACGGGCAGGCGCTGCTCACCAAGATCCCGCCGGAAGGTTCGGAGCCCGTCCCGGCGCCGGGAACCACCACGCCGCCGCCGCCCAATGACACCAGCGTGCTGCTGGGCCGGCTCGACCTGAAGTTGTTCGCCGGCGCCGAAGCCGACAACGCGAAGGCCGCCGCGCGACTGGCTTCCGACATGGGTGAGTTCTTCATGCCGTTCCCCGGCACGCGGATCGGCCAGGAGAGTTCGACGTTGGCGGCCGGCGACCTGACCGGCGCCGCGTCCTACTACGAGGTCAAGTTCACCGACACCACCAAGCCCACCGGCCAGATCTGGGCGGGCGTGGTCGGCGCGCCGACACCGGCCGGTGTTCCGCGCGGGCAGCGCGCACCGTCGCGCTGGTTCGTGGTGTGGCTGGGCACTGCCGCCCATCCGGTGGACAAGGTCGCCGCTGCCGCGCTGACGCAGTCCATCCGGCCGTGGAGCCCGCCTCCGCCGCCGCCGGTGGATCCGAACGCGCCGCCGCCGCCGGTCGATCCGAACGCGCCGCCGGCGCGCCCGGGCGTCGGAGTGCCGGTGCCGGTGACGAACGCGCCGCCCGAGATGATGCCGCCGGCCTGATAGTTGACGAACGTGCCCGTTTTACGGGCCGAATCGTGATCTGACTCGGGTACACCGGAAGGCAGCCCGGCATTCGGTCCGGGTCGACCGGTGGTAGGCAGGAGACCAACACATGGACGTCGTTGCAGCTACTGAGTTCTTGGCCCGTTCGACCACGCAGACGAGCGTGGGTTGGATCGGCTACATCATCATCGGGGCGATCGCGGGCTGGATCGCGGGGAAGCTCGTCAAGGGTGGCGGTTCGGGCATCCTGATGAACATCGTGATCGGTATCGTCGGCGCGTTGATCGGCGGATTCCTGTTGAGCTTCTTCCTCGACACGGCCGGGGGTGGCTGGTGGTTCACGCTGTTCACCGCCGTCTTGGGGTCGGTGATCCTGCTGTGGATCGTGGGAATGGTCCAGAAGAAGAACTAGAGCGAGGCGTGCCAGACCAGCGCCGCGGCCAGCGCGCCCATCCCGTTGAGTGACCAGTGCAGCGCGATGGGCGCGATCAGGCTGCCGCTGCGCCGGCGCAGCCAGGTGAACACGAATCCGGCCGCGGTGGTGGCCACCACCCTCGGGGATGACGGTCTGCAGCGGGATGATGACCATCGACGCGATCACAGCGCCGGAGAGCGTCGCGTAGTGATTGTTCATGAACATCGGGCGGGTCCACGGAAGTGCGACCCCGATGGCGATGACCGCCAGCACGATGCCGATCGCGGCCGCGGCGTAACCGGCACCCGAACGCCAGTGTTCGCGCCCGAGCCCCAGTTCTGACCAGTCCAGCCCGCGGGCCCGGACCAGCGCCACCAGTCCGATGGCCGCAGCGGGAACCGTGGCGATGTTGGCCCACGGTGTCGTGAAGTGGGCGATGAGGTTGGTGGCGGCGAGCACGATCACGACCACCGCGACGTCGACGTACACCCGGGCGTGATGGAGTGCCGACAAGGTTCCCACCAGCGGATGGGCTGGGGGGAGAAGCGGTGAGGCCACCACGCCGACGTCGGACATTGCTCCTCAGTGTACGTGCGCAGGTTGTCTACCTAAGTTATAGAAGTGGGCACTATGGTGTCGGTGTTGTCCCCGACAGGAAGATTCACAGATGCCTCTCGATCCACGCACCCCGGTCCTCGTCGGTTACGGCCAGGTCAACCAGCGCGAGGAGAGCGCGACCACCGAACCGGTCGATCTGATGGAACAGGCGGCCCGCGCTGCGGCGGACCCCCGGGTTCTGCACGCCGTCGACGCCGTCCGGATCGTCAACCTGTTGTCGTGGCGCTACCGCGATCCCGGACTGCTGCTGGCCCAGCGCATCGGTGCTCCGACTGCGGCCACCCGCTACACCAGCATCGGGGGGAACATCCCGCAGTCGCTGGTGAACCAGGCGTGCCTGGATATCCAGCAGGGGCGCAACGACGTGGTGCTCATCGCGGGCGGTGAAACCTGGCGCAGCCGCACCCGGCTGCGGGCGCACGGGCAGAAGTTGACCGGGACCACCCAGGACGAGTCGGTGCCGCCGCCCGCCGGTGCCGACGACGAATTCCAGATGGCCGGACCCGCCGAGATTCGCATCAAGCTGGACCGGCCCGCGTACGTCTATCCGATGTTCGAGCAGGCGCTGCGCATCACGTCGGGCGAGTCTTCGGAGGCGCACCGGCGCCGGATCGGTGAGCTTTGGTCGCGGTTCAGTCAAGTGGCGCAAGACAATCCGCATGCCTGGAACCGGACGGCGGTGCCTGCCGAGGAGATCTGGCAGCCGGGGCCGGGCAACCGGATGATCAGCTGGCCGTACACGAAGCTGATGAACTCGAACAATATGGTCGACCAGGGTGCGGCGCTGATCCTCACCTCCGTGGAAAAGGCTGAGTACCTGCAGATTTCGCGGGATCGCTGGGTTTTCCCATACGCGGGTACCGATGCCCACGACACGTACCTGATCGGGGAGCGGGCGCGCTTCGACGGATCCCCCGCTATCCGCATCGGCGGCCGCCGGGCATTGGAGTTGGCCGGCCGCCGTATCGACGAGATCGACCTCGTCGACATCTACTCGTGCTTTCCGTGCGCGGTCCAGGTGGCGGCCAATGAACTGGGCCTGCCGGTCGACGATCCGCAGCGGCCGCTCACCGTCACCGGCGGCCTGACCTTCGCGGGCGGGCCCTGGAACAACTACGTGTCGCATTCCATCGCGACCATGGCCGAGCGACTGACCGCGCAACCGGGGGCGGTCGGGCTGATCACCGCCAACGGCGGCTACCTGACCAAGCACAGCTTCGGGATCTACGGCACCGAACCGCCTACCGGTGAATTCCGTTGGGAGGACGTGCAATCGACCGTGGATGCCCAAGCCACCGTGGTCGCGGAGGATGTCTGGGCCGGAGTCGGCACCGTGGAAACCTGGACTACGCCTTTCACTCGCGAGGACGGCGCCGAAAAGGCATTCCTGGCGGTGCGTACCCCGACCGGGAGCCGGGCGCTGGCCGTGATCACCGATCCGTCCCAAGCCGCGGCCACCGTCACCGAGGACATCGCCGGTGCCAAGGTGACAGTCACCGCGGAGGGCACCGCCATCCTGGAATGAGCTAATTGTCGCCGGGTGGTGGTGGTTCGAATGGTGTGTACCACCACCATTGGGCGTGTTCGCCGGTCGGCCCTTTGTAGGGTTCGACGTCCGGTGGTGGGGTTGTGGGTGGTCGGGCCAGTGATCCGCGGTTCAGAGGTTTTCCGGCGTCGTCGGTGACGACGAGCCGGTCGGCGGGCCCGGTGATCGTGATGCCGCCCCGGTGATGCAACCGATGGTGGTAGGGGCAGAGCAGGATCAGATTGTCGAGTTCGGTGGTGCCGCCGTCTTCCCAGTGGGTGATGTGGTGGGCGTGCAACCCGCGGGTGGCGCCGCAGCCGGGGACCGCGCAGCAGCGGTCGCGGTGCTCCAGCGCGCGGCGTAGTCGGCGGTTGATGGTGCGGGTGGCCCGTCCGGCGCCGATGGGTTGGCCGTCGCGGTGGAACCACACTTCGCAGGTGGCGTCGCAG